>JBIIYI010000246.1:0-4953 GCA_044346895.1 Phycisphaerales bacterium | reverse complement strand
GACGGCAACGGCGACGTCGGTGCGCCAGACCTCGCGGTACTCCTGAGCGCGTGGGGTTCGTGAGTCCGGCGTCGCGCCCCACGCCGCGCGCGACGACCACGCCGCGCGTACCGACCACGCCGCGCGCGACACGCTCACTCGGGCGCGCCTGCCATGCGCGGCTCTGACGAGTCCACGCCACGCTCCGACGAATCCCCGCGCGACTCCGTCGATCCATCCCGCGCGATCGCCTGCAGCGCCTCGCACGTCTCGAACGCCACGTATGCGCGCCGCGCGGCGAGCTCGATGCCATCGCGGGCGGCACGCCGCGCCTCCGCGTCGCGCCCGGCTCGATGCGCCGTGCGCGCTGTGACGAGATGCACCTCCGGCGAACGTGGCGCGCGCGCAACGCGATCGGCATCCGCCGGCGTCGTCTCGCCAAGTCGAAGCGCCGCCATCGCCGCGACCAGCGCCGCCTCGTGATCGTCGGGATCCGCCGCGAGGATCTCAAGCGCGATGCGCCTTGCGCGCGTCGGATCACGGACAAGCAGCGCGAGCGCCTCCTCTCGCCTGAGCGCATGCGCACCGAGCGCCTCGCGATCGACCTGCATGGCTTGCCGCGCCCGCTCCGCAAGCGCGTCGTCACCGCAGGCGACCGCGGCGCGAAACGCGGCGATCGCCCCGCTCGCGTCGACCGCCGCGTCGACCGCCGCGTCGACCGCCGCGTCGACCGCCGCGACGACCGTCGCCACGCCTTCGCCGTCCGTGCGCTCCAGCGCCTGCAACGCGGAGCGACGCGCGATCTCCGCGACCTCCGGATCGTCCACGCGATGGAGATACTCGGCGGCGAGGTGGGCAAGCAGCACCGGGTCGGCCCCCGACGCGGCGCACCGCACGACGAGCGCGCGATGAACCTCGCGCGGAGTCATCCGCGACACCCGCACGATTCCCGCGTCGAGATCGCCGATCGCGACGTCATCGACGTCGCCCTCGAGGACGAGCGCCATCGCGCGCATCGCGGCGATCGCTCGGTCGAGGGCCCGCGCGCCGGCGCTCTCCTCGCCGCCCTGCGCCGCGCGCCCAAAGCCGGCAAGTGCGCGAAGCGCGCCGCGCCCATCGCCTTCCGCGATCGAAATCGCCGCAAGAAGCGGCGCGCGCGGCGTGGACGACGTCGCGCCCGACGCACCGGGCGACGCCGGCAGCGCCTCGGCGTGCTCGCGGGCGAGCGTCGTCTCACCCGCGAGAAGCGCCGCCTCGACCGCATGCTCGCGAAGGCGCGCATCGCGGGGCGCAAGGCGGATCGCGTCGCCGAGCACCGCCAGCGCCTGCGCGGGATCGGGCGGCGAGATCGCGAGCAGGAATCGCGCGATTCCCGCGAGCAGGTCCACGTCGAGCGGGAACCTCCGGCGCGCCTCCGCCGCGGTCGCAAGCACGTCATCGACGTCGAACGAACCCGGATGCGCCGTCGCGAGGCGAAGCCGCGCGACCGCCGTTCCTCGCAGCTCGCCCTCCGGTTCAAGCGCCTCCGCTGCGGCGACCGCGAGCGTCGGATCGACGAGCGCCGCCTGCGTCCCGGCCACGATCGACGCGCCCTCGGGGAGCGACGCGCGCAGAAGCGCCGCGGCCGAGTCGATCCCCCGCGCGTCACCGAACTGACCCGCGATCGCGAGGCGCTGTCGGCTCTCGCCGGCGGCGGCGCGCAGGACGTCGAAGGCACGCGCGGCATCACCCCGGTGCTCGGCCTCGAGCGCGTCCATCCACGCGAGCGCCCATCGGCGCTCGTCCGACGGCGCGTCCCCGCCGCGGTCGATCCGCGCGTGCACCGCACGGACGAGCGACATGTCGTCGAACGCGCGCGCGAGCACGACCGCGCATTCCGCAAGCGCGATACATTCCGAATCGGCGATCTCCGCGCCTTCGACCGCGCGCGCGAACGCCACCGAAGCCTCTCCCGGCTCTCCCGCCGCCCCGAGCGCCGCAGCCGCGCATGCGTAGGAGCGGATGTCCGCATCGTCTGCCGCGAAGACGGCACGCGCGTCGGCGACGACCGCCTCGCGCGAACGCCTTCCACGTAGATGCGACTCGCAGAAGAGCCGCCACGCCAGCGCGGCCGGGCGCGCGCCCGTCGCATCGACCAGACGATCCGCGCGGCCGAGCGCCTCGTCGTGACGTCCAAGCCGCACGAGCGACTCGATCGCGACCGCCTCGGCATCGTCGAACCGGCCCCGTGCGAGGAGCACCGCATCGTCGGCCCTCCGCAGCGCTTCCTGCGGAACACCCGACCGAAGCGCGCGACGCGCCTCGACGAGCCTCAGCGCGGCCTCCGCGGCGACATCGACGTCGCGCGAGCGACCTCGATCCGTACGCCGACCGCCGTCGAGCGCGTCGCGCAGCGCGTCGAACCACGCCGCCACCTCACGCGAGACCTGACCCCGCGTCTCGATCAGCGCACGCGCATCGGCTTCGCGGCCGTCGACGAGGCAGATCACCGCGTCGAGCGCCACATCGACGCCGGTGGCGTCGCCGGCTCCGTCGCGCCTGAGTTCGCTGGCGAGGAGATGCCGCGCGGCCTGCGTATCTCCGCCGAAGACCGCGCGCCGGAACTCGATGCGCGCGATCTCGCGGCGCGTCGGGTCATCCGGCGAAAGCCCCTCGCGCAGTTGCGCGAGCAGACGGTCGGCATCGCCTCGTCGACCGACCGCGTCGAGCAACCCGGCGCGCAGTTCCGCCTCCTCCCGCGTTCGCGCAGGAGCATCGGGGCCCGCGACGCGCGCCGCGAGCGTCTCGCGCCGCTCGACGCCCAGTTCGAGCGCAACCGCATGCGCGAGTTCGCCGACTCCCGGAGGCGCCCCGTCCTCGCGCGACCACGCCGCGATCTCCTCGATCAGCGCCTGCGCGCGCAGCGCGTCGGGTCGACGCTCGAGCGCCTCGTCGACCAGACGCCGCGCGAGGATCCGCGCCAGCGCGATCCGGTTCGCGAGTACGCCGGGCTCGAGCTCGACCGCGCGCCGCAGGATGCGCTCGGCCTCATCGAGGCGGCCGCGCGCGATGCATGCGTGGATGGAGACGCGCCGCGCCTGCTGGTCGCGTTCGTCGCGCGCGAGCACGCGCTCCGCCTCGCGCTGCGCCTCCGCGAGCATGCCTCCCTCGACATACGCGTCGAGCAGCATCGAGTCGCAGCGCACGGGATCGGCTCCGAGCCGGCGCGCGCGATCGATCATCGCGACGGCCTGCGCGATGTGGGCGTCATCCTCGAGAGGCACGTGCAGCCGAGCGCGCGCGAACGCGAGGAGTTCGTCCGCGCCTGCCACCTCCCGCACGACGAGCAGGCTGAGATTCCGGATCGTCTCGTCCCAATCGCCCTCCGCAAAGGCCTCGAGCCCGGCGTCGCGCGCGGATCGCTCCTGCGCGGAACGCCGCCAGGCGCGCGCGGCGGCCGCACCGCCCACGATCGCCGCGATCACCGCGCACACGATTGCGATCCTCACCTTGGTCCGACGGCTTCTCGAAGACCGTTCGCTTCGCATGTCCATTCCTCCCCGTCCTTCCAATCGGCATCGACTCGTCGAGCCCGCGTCACGTCGAGATCGCGCCACGCGCTGGTCCGCACGTCGCGGTCAGCCGTGCCGCGCAAGTCTCCCGTGCGCAGACCGAGTCGAGTCGGGGAACCTACCGCGACCATCTCCTCTCCAAGTCCGCGCACGACGAAGTTCCGCCGTGTTTACGGACATTTCCCCATGCCTCGAGGCACGACATCGGATCGAGTCCGCTCTAAGGTCTCCCCCCGCACCGGAGACTCGTGGCTTTCGCCGCGGCCGGTACCGGCAACGAAGGGAGAGACGCATGCAGACGGCTCAGACTTTGATCCAGAAGTGGACTCCGACGTGGACTCCGACGTGGACTCCGACGTGGACGCAGCCCCGGACGGCGGCCATCGTGCGCACGAAGCGCCTCGCGCTCGCCGCCACCGCGGCGACGGCGATGCTCGCGACCGGCGCATCCGGCGCCGTCGTGTTCGGGGGCTCGAACGGCCTCGAGGGCCTCGGGAGCTTCACGGGCACGATGTCGTGGACCTATCTCGGTTCCGGCATGGGAACGCTCGCCGTGTCGCTCGACAACACCTCGCCCGCGGCGAACGGCGGCTACCTCACCGGCTTCGCCTTCAACACGGCGAGCGGCGTGGGGCTCACGCTCGCCTCCGCCCCGAACGCCGCTTGGCTCGGCATGTCGAACGTCCACGCAAGCCCGTTTCCGAACTTCGATTTCGGCGCGGCGCTCGGCGGAAACTGGCTCGGCGGAGGATCGCCCAACGGCGGAATCGCCGCCGGTTCCTCGGGCGCATTCTCGTTCAACGTGACCGGCGCCGACTCGCTCCTCGCGGGCCTCACCGACGCGAGCTTCTTCGACACCTCGAACGGCTACGGCTTCGCCGCGCGCTTCCGTGGCTTCGAGGACGGCGGCAGCGACAAGGTGCCGGGAGAGATCGCCGTCGTGCCGCTGCCGCAGACGCTCGGTCTCGCCGCGGCGAGCCTCGCGGGCGTCGCGTTCCTGCGTCGCCGGAAGTGACGCGCGGCCGCGCCGCGGTCGCGCGCACCGGAGCGGAGAGAAAGGCCGCGAGGCCGGCGACTTCGGTCGCCGGCCTCGCGCGCTTCGTTCCTGAAGCCCGTCGCCCGGAGGCGGCGGTCACTGCAGCCGGTACTCGCCCGGCTTCCGCACGTACGGCGCGGGCGCGTCGCCCGGGATCTTCACGACCTTCGGCATGAGGTCGAGCTTCGACTTGTTCACCATGAAGTCCCACGTCGCGATCTGCCCCGAGTACGCGGCCTCGCGACCCATCACGGCCATCATCGAGCTCTCCGCGGTCTGGCGCAGTTCGACGATCGGCTTGCCCGCCACGATCGACTCGACGAGCTCCTTGTGCTCCTGGCGGTACGCGGCGCCGAGGTTGCCCTTGATCGAGAAGAGCTCCTTGCC
>JBIIYI010000245.1:0-4975 GCA_044346895.1 Phycisphaerales bacterium | reverse complement strand
GTCCTCGGCGCGATGCCGGCGGCGCGCGCCATGTCTTCGGTTTCGCTGAAGGGCTCGGGATCGATCACGCGCAGGTCGAGCATGCCGCCGCTCGAACCCGCGATTTCCTCGAGAAACTCCTGCACGCGCTGCGCATACGCGCGCACGGTGGGGAGGTCGGCGCCCTGCTCGCGCGTCCAGTAGAAGTCGAGCTTCACGGGCTCGGGGAGGGATTGCACGAGTTCGCTCACGCCCGGCGAGATCGTGTAGAGCTTCTCCTCGGTCACGTCGATGCGCGCGCCGCGCAGGACGAACCACGCGGCGGTGTTCGTCGCGACGAGCGCGACGAGGATGCCGACGGTTGCAAGCAGTGTGGAGCGTCGCTTGTCAGAAACTGCCATTGGAATTCCCGTGATTCGTGTGGTTCCGGCTCGGACGGGTGCTGCTTCGTGTGGTTGCTGCCGCAGATGATCTGCGCGTGCGCGCTTCGTGCGTTCAGTCCGACTTCTTCCAGTCGATCGCGAAGACGTTGAGGACGAGGAACGCGGCCATCACGAGCGCGAAGTAGAGGACGTCGCGGAGGTCGATCACGCCGCGCATCATCGATTCGTAGTGCGTGAGCGCGCTCGTCGATGCGAGGCCCTCGACCGCGCCGCGCGGAGCCCAGCCGCGGATGAAGTCGAGAACCGCTGGGAAACCCGCGAGAAGCAGCACGAAACACGCGACTGCGCAGAGGACGAACGCGATGACTTGATTCTTCGTGAGCGCCGAAAGAAACGCGCCGACCGCGAGGAACGCGCCCGCGAGGAGCGCGCTTGCGAGATACGCGACGAAGATCGTGCCGTGGTCGGGGTTCCCGAGCCACGACACGGTGATCCACATCGGGAAGGTGAGGCACAGTGCGACCGTCGTGAACGCCCACGCCGCGAGGAACTTGCCGATGACGAGATCAGCTGCGCCGAAGGGGAGCGTCATGATGAGTTCGATCGTGCCCGTGCGGCGTTCTTCGGCCCAGAGTCGCATCGAGACCGCGGGCACGAGGAACACGTAGAGCCAGGGATGGAACTGGAAGAACGGGCGCAGATCCGCTTGGTTGCGCTCGTAGAAGCCGCCGATGTTGAAGGCGAAGAGCCCCGCCAGGAAGAGGAAGATGACGAGGAAGACGGCGGCGAGTGGCGTTTGGAAGTACGAGCGGAACTCGCGTCGGAAGACGACGGTGACGCGCGCGAGGGCCGAGAGTCCGGGCGCGGATACGGCGGGCCGCAAACCGGTTGCGTTCGTCGCGCTCATCGAATTTGGAGTTTTCGCTCCGCTCATCGAATTTGGAGTACGCGCTTCGCTCATCGGCGGCCTCCCTTCGCGCGCGCGGCACCGGCGCCATCGGCGACGTCACCGGTCGTCATCGCGCGGAACGCGGCGTCCATGCGGTTCTTCGTCACGTCGCGCGGTGCGCGCGCCTCCATCTCGGCCGGAGTTCCGTCGAACACGATCGTTCCCTTGTTGATGACGACGGCGCGCGTGCAGACCGCCTCGACCTCTTCGAGGATGTGCGTCGAGAGCACGATCGCGCGGTCGCCGCCGAGTTCCTTGATGAGTTCGCGCACTTCGAACTTCTGGTTCGGATCGAGGCCATCGGTCGGTTCGTCGAGGATGAGGATGCCGGGATCGTGCAGCAGCGCCTGCGCGAGACCCGTGCGGCGCTTGTAGCCCTTCGAGAGCGTTTCGAAAGCCTGTCGGCGCACGCCTTGCAAGTTCACGCGGCCGATCGCGCGTTCGACGCGATCCTTTGCGTCGCGGCCGCGGAACCCGCGCGCGGCGGCGATGAAGGCGAGGAACTCCTCGACCGTCATGTCGGGATAGGCGGGCGCGCCTTCAGGGAGATATCCGAACGTGCGCTTCGCCGCGATCGGGTCCTCCGCGATGTCGATTCCCTCGAGCTTCACGCGGCCTCCGGAAGGCTCGAGAAATCCCGTGATCATGCGCATCGTGGTCGACTTGCCCGCGCCGTTCGGCCCGAGGAATCCGAGCACCTGGCCCGCGGGAACCTCGAGGTCGATCCCGCGCACGGCGTGGATGTGGCCGAAGCGCTTCTCGAGTTTCTCGGCGACGATGCGCGGGGTCTGCGTGTGCGTGCTGCTCGCCATGAATGTCGTCTCCATCGGCCGCCGGTCGAAACGGAGTCGTTCGCCGGTGGCGCCTTCACCGAAACCCGCGGAACGGGGGCGATCCTACCTTCTGCGAATGCGTTTGGTTGCAGGCGACGATTTCGTCATCGCGACCGCACGACCGCGTCAGCGGGCGAACGGCCGCCACAGCCCGCGCGCGCCCACGATCCAGCCGAGGAAGCCGATCCCGAGAAGGACGACGAGCGGCGCGACCTGCTCGGCGACTGGCGTATCGCGCCAGAAGGGGCCCTCGATCGCCGCGACGGCCCATCGGAACGGGCTTCCGTAGCTGAGCGTCCGGAGGAACGGCGGCATGAAGAAGAGGGGGATCGTGCCGCCCCCCACGAGGGCCAGGATCAGGATCGCGCCGCGTCCGGCGCCGTTCGCCTCGGCCTCGGTGCGGCAGAAGGCGGCGAGCGCCATCGCGAGGCCAGCGAAGGCGAACGCGGCCGCGAAGCATGCGACGCAGAGCATCGCGGGCTGCGCGACGCGTGCGCCGAAGAAGAGGATCGCGACCGCGAACACCAGCGCCTGCACGAGGAGCCCGGCCACGAGGCACGCGATCGCCTTCCCGGAGATCAGGTGGAACGCGGTGATCGGCGCGAGGCGCAGCCGATCGAGCGTGCCGCGCACGCGCTCGGTGACGAGGCTCGACGCGAACGCGCCGAAGCAGCCCGCGAGGCCCCAGACGATGCCCTGCGGGAAGGTGACGTCGAACGAGGCGCGCGGGCGGCCCGCGCGCGGCGCGAGTTCCTCGACGGTGACGCGGATCGGCGTGAAGCCGTCGGAGCCCCCCGAGGCGGCGGTTTCCGCCCCATCGGCGCGATCGTCCCCGTCTGCATCGCCGCTCGTGCCGCCGGCGCCGCCGCCGTTCCCGATCGACGACGTGAAGCTCTCCGCCGCGGTGATCATGCCCGCGCCGAGGAGTTTCTGCGTGGGGCTCATGCCGCGCGCGTTCGCGATCGAGTCGCGCGCGGCGGAGAATGCGCGTGCCATCTCCGCGCGATCCGCGAAGAGTTTCGGAAACTGCCGGAACGCGAGTTCGTTCAGCTTGCCCTGGATGAGGCCCGCTTCCGCGCGGCGCGACGGATCGACCACGGCGTCGATCGCGATGCCCTGCCCGGCGAAGAGGCCCTCGAGGCCGGAATCGAGCGATTTCGGAAGGATCACCGCGGCGGTCACCTTGCCGGCGCGCACCGCATCGGATGCCGCGTCGCGCGTCGCGAACGCGGTGGTCTCGAAGGCCGCGTCGAGCGCGAGGTCCGCCTCGATCCCCCGCGCGAGGGCCGAATCGCTCTCGCGGACGATCGCGAGCTCAAGCTTGCTTCCGCTGCTCGATCCGCCGCCGAAGACGAATCCGAACAGCACCGCGATGATGACCGGAAAGACGAACGTGAAGAACACATCGCCCTTGTCGCGGAGGAGAAGGCGCAGGTCCTTGCGGGCGATGGCGAAAATCGCCTTCATTCGCGCAGGCTCCTTCCGGTGAGCGCGAGGAAGACCGTCTCGAGGTCGGGGCGCTCGATGCGCAGGCCCGTGACTTCGCCGCGCGCGCTCTCGGCGCTCGCGCGCGCGAACTGCCGCGCGACCTCGGCGACGGGATCGGCGGTGAGGATGCGCTCCTCGGCACCTTCGCGCTCGATGGTCACCGCCGACTGCCCGCCGTGGCGCGCGACGAGTTCGGCGACCGTGCCGACGTCGAGCATGCGGCCGTGATCGACGATGCCCACGCGGTCGCAGATCTTCGCGGCCTCCTCCATGTAGTGCGTGGTGTAGAGGACGGTCTTGCCCTCGCCCGCGAGGCGGCGGACGAGCTCGAGGATGCGGTTGCGCGACTGCGGGTCGACGCCCGCGGTCGGCTCGTCGAGCAGCACGAGCTTCGGATCGTGGACGAGCGCCGCGGCGAGATTGAGGCGGCGCTTCATGCCGCCTGAGAACGTGGCGACGCGGTCGTTCGCGCGGCCGTCGAGCTCGACGAGCGCGAGCAGTTCGTCGATGCGCGCGCGGGCGCTGGCGACGCCGTAGAGATCCGCGAGGAACCGCAGGTTCTCGCGCGCCGTGAGTTCGGCGTAGAGCGTGATCTCCTGCGGCGCGAGGCCGAGATGCATGCGCACCTTCGGGTCGGCCGGCGAGCCCATGCCGAGGAGGTCGACCGAGCCCGCGTCCGGCGCGAGCAGCCCGGTCGCGATCGCGATCGTCGTCGACTTCCCCGCGCCGTTCGGGCCGAGGAGGCCGAAGACCTCGCCCGTGCGCACCTCGAGCGACAGCCCGTCGACGGCGATGGTCGGGCCGAAGCGGCGGCGGATGTCGCGGAGGACGAGCACGGGGGAGGAAGGGTAGTGGACGAGGGAGTCGGCGGGGCGCGCCGTGGGCCCGCTTTGTGCCGGCCGCGCGTCCGCGGCGGGATTCGCGGGGCGCGCGCCTCGCCTCGGCCGAATCGTCGCACGCGCCGAGGCGGTCAGGGTTTCTTCGGACCGCCGGCGCCCGCATCGCCCTCGCAGCAGCCGCGCTCGAGCCGCTTCTCGGCATCCTCGAGCATGTGCATGAGGTGGTCGACGGCGCCGCGCTTCTCGAGGAACGCCGCGAAGCGCTTGAGCGCCTCGGGATTCGCGAGGGTCGACGCGATCGGCGTCATGAAGTGGATCGTCGCGCTGCCGAGCGTGTGCAGCGGGCGCGACATCTCGAGGAAGGCGACCGCGGTCGACGTCATGCGGCGTCGCGCGATCTCGTCGGCGACGCGCTCGAGCACCGCGCGCTCCTCGGGCGATGGTTCGCACGGCTTCCCGTCGTCGAGGGCGAAGGCGTTGCGCAGGAATGCCCGCATGGAGGAA
>JBIIYI010000244.1:0-4983 GCA_044346895.1 Phycisphaerales bacterium | reverse complement strand
CAAGGAAGGCGTCGAAGCGCAGTCGGAAACCGTGTGGCGTCAGGCCGACCGTTACGGCGTGCCTCGTCTCTGCTTCATCAACAAGATGGACAAGATGGGCGCTGACTGGGATTACTCCTTCGCGTCGATCCGCTCGCGCCTCGGCGCCAACGGCATCGCGATCCAGCTCCCGATCGGCAAGGGCAACGATTTCGCGGGCGTCATCGACCTCGTCGAAATGAAGGCCATTCGCTTCTCGACCGAAGATCAGGGCGGCACGCTGACCTACGAAGAGATCCCAGCAGATCTTCTGGAAAAGGCCGAGTACTACCGCGCCGAACTCATCGAGAAGGTTTCGGAAGTCGACGACGACATGATGGAGTTGTTCCTCACGGATCCATCAAAGATCACCAACGAGCACATCAAGGCCGGCCTCCGCAAGGGCACCATCGCCATCAAGTGCTTCCCCGTCCTCTGCGGCGCGGCCCTCAAGAACATCGGCGTCCAGAAGATCCTCGACGCCGCGATCGACTACCTGCCGAACCCGACCGAGCGCCCCGACACGAAGGGCGTCAACCCGGACGACGTGAACCAGGCGATGACCCGTCCGCACGATCCGAGTGCGCCGTTCTCGGCGCTCGTGTTCAAGGTCGTCTCGGACACCCACGGCGACCTCACCTACATCCGCGTCTACTCGGGCAAGCTCGACAAGGGCACGCGCGTCCTCAACCCGGGCAACGGCAAGCGCGAGAACGTCAGCCGCATCTTCGAGATGCACGCGAACAACCGCAACGCCCTCGAGGAAGTGGACGCCGGCAACATCGTCGCCGTCGTCGGCCTCAAGAACTCGTACACCGGCGACACGATCTGCGATCCGGACAATCCGATCATCCTCGAGCGCATGACGTTCCCCGAGCCCGTCATCTCGATGGCGATCGAGCCGATCACCGCCGACGACAAGAAGAAGCTCGGCGACGCGCTCACCACGATCCGTCGTGAAGACCCGTCGTTCCGTTCGAACTACAACGAGGAGACCGGCGAAACGATCATCGCGGGCATGGGTGAGCTTCACCTCGAGATCATCAAGAACAAGCTCACGCGCGACATGAAGATCGGCGTCAACGTCGGCAAGCCGCGCGTCTCGTACCGCGAGACGATCACCGGCCAGGCCAACGACGTCCGCGGCCTCTTCAAGAAGCAGTCCGGTGGTCGCGGCCAGTTCGGCGACGCCGTCGTGACGGTCATGCCGATCACGCCGGAGGAGGCGGAGGCGGCCGAGCTCAAGATGAAGGACGGCGTCGTGTTCGAGGACAAGATCTCGGGCGGCGTCGTTCCGCGCGAGTTCATCCCGTCGATCGAGTACGGCGTGCGCCAGGCGGCGGCGTCGGGCGTCCTCGGCGGCTACCCCGTCATCAACGTGCGCGTCCAGCTCGTGTTCGGTTCGTACCACGACGTCGACTCGAGCCAGGTCGCCTTCGAACAGGCGGGCATGCTCGCCTTCCGCGAGGCGGTCATGAAGGCGAAGCCGGCGCTCCTCGAGCCCATCATGAAGCTCGTCGTCACCACGCCGGACGAGTTCTTCGGCAACGTGTCGGGCGACATCGCGTCCCGCCGCGGCCAGATCACCGATCAGGAGATGCGCGGCAACGCACGACTCCTCACCTGCGAAGTGCCGCTGTCCGAACTCTTCGGCTACACCACGGCGCTCCGCTCGATGACCCAGGGCCGTGCGACGAGCTCGATGGAGCCGCTCACCTACCGCGTCATGCCCGAGAAGCTCAAGGAAGCCGTTCTCAAGAAGTGAGCGGATTCCGTGAAGTGAGTGGATTCCTTGGCGGGTCGTGCGCGCGGATTCCCGTGCGCGACGACCACCCCCGCAGTGTGCCGCAGGGCACGATGCGCGGGACCCGAGTTCTTGCCAGGCTCCCGGCCAGATCCTTGTCGATCCACGCCGAACTGCGCCCCCGCCATCCGCGGGGGCGCGGTTGCTTTCGGCATACCCATGCGCGCGACGCACTCGGCGCCGCCCGCGTCCTCCGCATCGATGCGGGTGACGAAGCTCAGGTTCCCGCGTTAGGATGCGTTCGGCATGTCCGGGAAGAAAGACGAATCGATCGACGTGCCGCTCGAAAGCGGCGCGATTCGCGCGGAGTACGACCGCGAGCTTGCCACTTGGCTGCGCAGGCGGCTCGGCTACCTCTGCATCGCGTACGTCGTGTTCCAGCTGCTCTCGACCGGGACGCTCGTCGCCTCCTCGATGGGCCTGATCGGCCGGAGTGAGGAAGTCCGCCCGCAGACGCCGATCGAGCGCCGCGCCGAGCAGGCAGAGCGCCGTGCCGAAGCGGGCCTCGCTCCGCGATCCGGCGATGCGCGCGCGATGGCGATCGCCGCCGAGGTCCGCGAGCGGCAGGAACGGGCGAGGCAGGCCGAGCGCAGCCGCGAGGCGGTCGTGTCGACGCTCGACGTCCTCAGCACCGTGGTCAAGGACGCGGCCCGCGAGGTGGTCGCGGGCGGGCGCGAACGACGGCGCGCCGCGCCTCCCGCACCGATGCGTCCGGCGGACCGCTGGTATCTCGACGGCCCGCAGGTCGCGGGCGTGGCGACTCCCGCTGACAAGCCGACGCTCGACTCCACCGAAGGCGAGGATGGAGAAGCCGCAACGATCGAGGGCTCGAACGAAGGCGAAGCCACCGCCGAGGGGCCGGGAGCGGACGTGCAAGGCGACATGCCGCTGACGCCGACCACCGTGCTCCCATGGTGGAGCTTCGTCGCCGTCGGCGTCCCCTACCTCCTCGTCGTGGGCTGGTTCGGACTGTTCGTGCGTCCGAAACTCGCCACGCGCGTCGAACTCGTCTCCGCCGCGTCGCGGATGATCCTCATCCTCGGCCTCATCAACTTCGTCTTCGAGGCCTCGCTTCTCATCGCCATCCCGACGATCCCCGCGAGTCCCCTCGTCTCGATCTTCTTCTGGCACTTCACCGCCTCGCTCTTCCTCCCGTGGTCGTGGCGTGAATCGCTCAAGCCCATCGCACCGCTCCTCGCGTGCTGGCTCCTCCTGAGCCTCGGGCTTGCCGTCGCGCAGGAGTCGTGGGTCGCGCTCGGGGTGAAGCTGGTCGCACTCCCGATCATCTTCGCGCCGGCGCTCATCCTCTGCTACATGCGGCTGCGCTGGCACGAGGATCGGTTCAAGACCGGATTCGTCGGACGTCGCTTCCTCGAGATGCGCAGGGAGTACCAGCAGGCGCGCGCGGTGCACGAGTCGCTCTTCCCGAGGCCGTTCACCACCGAGTGGATGCGCTTCGACTTCGGCTACCGGCCCGCGGCCGAGATCGGCGGCGACTTCATCCACGCGTGGATCGGTCCGGACGGACGCTTCTACCTGACGCTGATCGACGTGACCGGGCACGGCCTCGCGAGCGCGATGAGCGTCGCGCGCATCCACGGCGAGATCGAGCGTCTGCGCGACGAGCACCCGGAGGAAGGTCCGGCGAAGCTCCTCGCGCGCCTCAACCGCTACTTCCACCGCCTGCTCGCGCGGCACCGCCTGTACGCGACGGGCATCCTGCTGACGATCGACCCGCGCACCGGCGAGATGCGCTACGCGAGCGCAGGTCATCCGCCCATCTTCCATCGCTCGAAGGGACAGGTCGCCGAACTCGCGTCGACGACCTTCATGCTCGGCGCGGTCGACAACGACGTCTTCGGCGAGGATGAGGTGACCATCCAGCTCGAGGAGCGCGACACGCTCATCCTCTTCACCGATGGCGCGTACGACGCGAAGAACCCGCGCGGCGAGCGCTTCGGCATCGAGCAGCTGCGCGACACGATCGCGCGGCCGATCGCGCCGCCGAAGTGGACGCAGTTCCTGATGCGCCTCCTCGAGACGTTCGAGGCGGGAGTCGCGGAGGACGACCTCCTGATCGCGGAGATCACGCTGCTCCAGCGGAGCGGCGCCGCGGGCGCGAGGACCGAGACCATGCCATCGGGCTGGCTCGTCGCAGCGCCGGGGTTCGAGGAGTGAGCGCGCCGCCGTCGCTGCCGATCGCGCGCGTCCGGGCGCTGCTCGACCGCGCGGCGCGCCTCGCCGCGCGCGGACATGGCGGCGCCGAGCCGAACCCGATGGTCGGCTGCGTGATCGCGACGCGCGAAGGCGACGTGATCGCGGATGGCTACCACCGACGCTGCGGCGGCCCGCACGCGGAGGTCGACGCGCTCGCGGCGGCCGGTGCGCGCGCACGTGGCGCGATCGCCATCGTGACGCTCGAGCCATGCAACCACCGCGGCCGCACCGGCCCGTGCAGCGAGGCGCTTGCCGATGCCGGCATCGCCGAGGTGATCTACGCGGTCGCCGACCCGAACCCGCTCGCGAAGGGCGGCGCAGCGCGACTCCGAGAACGCGGCATCCCGGCATTCCACGTTCCGCATGCGGCCAGCGCCGAACTGTCGCTTCCGTTCCTCCGGCGCGTGAGGAGCGGACTTCCCTGGATCTCGGCGAAGTGGGCGCAGTCGATCGACGGCGCGATCGCGCTTGCGAACGGCGACAGCCGCTGGCTGAGTTGCGCGCGGTCGCGCCGCATGGTGCATCGGGAGCGTGGCCGCGTCGATGCGGTCCTGACCGGAATCGGCACGGTGCTCGAGGACGATCCGCGGCTGACCGCGCGCGACGTGCGGATCCTGCGTCCATCGCGACGCATCGTGTTCGATCCCGACGCGCGCACGCCGGTCGACGCGCGCCTGTTCGAGGGCGATCCGGCGCTCTGCGCGCTGCTCGTCCGACCGGACGACGGGTCCGACGCGGCGTACGCGCGTCGGCTCGCGGCACTCGCTGCGCGTGGCGCGCGCGTGCTTCCGCTCGGAAACGGGGATCGCTTGGAACCCGCGATGCGCGCGCTCGCCGCCGACGGCGTGTCGACGGTGCTCGTCGAGGCGGGAGGCGGACTCGTCGGACGACTTCTGCGCGAGAAGCTGCTCGACGAGGCCTGGGTCTTTGTCGCACCGCTGGTC
>JBIIYI010000242.1:0-5009 GCA_044346895.1 Phycisphaerales bacterium | reverse complement strand
CCACCACGGCGACGCGGGAAGCGGCCAGCGGGTGAAGATCGTGAACCAGGTGCTCGTCGCCGCCAACACGCTCGGGATGTGCGAGGCGCTTTCGTTCGGCGCGTCGGCGGGCCTCGATCCGCAGCGCGTGCTCGCATCGGTCGGCGGCGGGGCGGCGGCCTCGTGGTCGATCTCCGTGCTCGCGCCGCGCGTCATCGGCGGCGACTTCGAGCCGGGGTTCATCGTCGAGCACATGCTCAAGGACCTCCGCATCGCGCGCGAGGAGGCGGCCGAACTCGGCCTGTCGCTGCCGCTCGTCGACCTCTGCGTCGCGCGATACGAGGCGCTCGTCGCTGCCGGATACGGGCGCAAGGGCACGCAGGGGATCTACCTTCTCTACCGGGATGGCGGGGGAACCGGAGGCAGTTCGACGGGCCCTGGAGGCCGATAAGCAGCCGCGCACGTCGAGCCGTTGCCGTCCGCGCCGGGTTCGTGTACATTCCCCGACTCTTCAAAGCGAGCCCGCATGAGCACGATCCCCAACACCGGCACCGTGACCTTCACCATCAAGTCCGTCCCCCTGACCGATGGCGGGTTCCGCACCGTCGAGCGTCTGATGCGCCTCGAGCGCGGCGCGCAGCGCGTGCTGAAGAAGCTGCAGCACAAGCGCATGACGCAGCTCAACGAGTGGCGTCCGCGCGCCGGTCGCGAGTGGCTCGTGCGCGCGCGCTGCACGCGCCTCGTGCGCGTCGCCGCTGGCGAGAAGTTCACCATCCAGGTGACCCCGCAGCTTGCGAAGGACATCGCCAGCGTCGCGAAGTACCTCGACTTCACTCCGGTGAAGTGAGGCTCCGCGGAAAGTGAGGCCACGCCTGCGCGGTGAGGCCACGCCTGCGCGGAGCGCCCTCGCACGAGACGCTTCCTGCCCGCGGGCGAACCATCCGACGAACCAAACCACGCTGCCCCGACCTTGTCGGGGCAGCGTTTCACTCGGAGCGAGTGCTTCGTCTCGTCGGCGGCCGCTCAGCGTTCCACCGCCGGTGGCTGCGCGGGCCGCGCCTCCGGCGATCGACGGCGACCGTGGACCTCGACGAGGAAACGGCGGCCCACCGGCGTGTCTTCCGCGCCGTTTCCTGCGCCGCCGGCAGCATCCTTCGCACCGTCGCCGTCCGTCGAGAAGGCGATCGCCGCAGCCGATCCGACCTGCGCGTGCAGGACGACGCGCGTCGTACGCTCGTCGGCGCCCGAGCCCGAACGGTGCGCCACCTCGATCGCATAGGTGCAGCGGCCCTGGTCGCAGGACGGATGGATCTCGAGGTCCCAGGCCTCCCTGTTGAGGCCCTCCGTGTCGTCGCCGATCGAGAACTTCGCGATCTCGGTCGGTTGCGCAAGGATCGTCGGCTGGCTCACGATCCTCGCTCCGGGGACTCGGTCCTTTCGGCCTCCCTCGACGCCGCCGGCCAGGCGGCCGATCAGATCGCGTTCGGCGCCCGGGGCGATGTCGGCGGGGAGTTCGACGATCGTGCACGACCAGAGGAGGGGATCGGTCGGTGTGGATACGCGGAGCTTGGCGAGGAGCTGGCCGACCTGATGGTGCACGTTCGGTGTCGCCTTGACGAAGAGCGCCTCACCCACGAGCTCCGCGGAGGCGAGATCGCCGCCTGTCCACTCCCAGATCTCGGGATCGATCGTGCTAGATACGAGGTCGAGAAGAACGGCATGGGGCGCCGCGATGCGGGGATCGGGCGGGTCGACGCCCAGCTCGCCCTCGTCGTTCGTCTCGACGGGCAGGATCGCGCGGATGATGTCACCGACCGGGTACGACCGCGTCGCCCGCAGCGAGCGAAGGCCGCCTTGATCGGTCAGGACGAGCACGCCCGACGCGACGTCGAGACGGACGCTGTCAAGTCCCTCGCCCACGCTGCGGACCACGGCGTCGAGCGCCGCGCGCGGCGTGGGCGCGACGGCCGTCACCGTCTTCAACTTCCATCCTCCGCCCTCGGAAAGCACGTTCCGATCGGGCAGGAGTCGGACGCCGGTTTCCTTCTGCACGCGTTCGAGCACCTCGCCGACCGGTGCGTCGTCGAACGCGACGGGCTCTGCGAACGGAACGTCGAGGCGCGCGAGGATCGCGAGATCGGCCTCAAGCGCGGGGTCGAGCGCCGATTCGGGTGCCTGCGCGCGCGCTTCCGCTGCGGGCTTCGCGTCCTGTGCGGCGGAAGCGGTGGGCGTGGTGGACGCGGCGGACGCGGTGGATACCGGCGCGCCGAGCGCGACGAGTGCCGTCGCCAGCAGGCGGTGCGCAACGGGAAGCGTGCATCGTGGGGTCATCGGTTTCTCCGGCGGCGCGGCCGAGGTCCATGCGCGTCTCACGCGCCGCGCGACTGCAGCGTTTCATGGATCGGGACGACGAGTTGCGGAATCACGCGGTTTTCCGCGAGATGCTCGGCATGGCCGACCACCGCGCCGAACGCGGCCTTCAGATCCTCGAGCGATCCGAGCGGACCGTACTTCCGCACGGTCAGGAACACCGAGATCGGTTCGCCGCCTCGCTCGCCCGCGACGGGGAGCCGCGGCTTCGTGCGCACTTCGAACGCCGCCTGCAGGTCGCCCTTCTCGCCGAGCGAGATCGCAAGCCCCGGCTGCGCGTCGAGCACGCGTTCGAAGCCGGCGTCGACGAGCCCCGCGAACGGCGTGTTCGCGAGCAGCGCGTCGAACACGATCGCGTCGCGGTCGTGCTCGGTCTCGAAGTCGAACCCGAAGACGACCTCGAGCATGTCGATGTCGAGCGGCGAGATCGAGAGGAAGTACGGCGCGATCTCGAGCAGCACCTTGTGGAAGTTGTAGGCGTCCGCAAGCGTGGCCGGATTCACGTGGCCCGAGCGGATCGACGTCTGCCGCAGCGCCGCCCACTGCCACTCGCGCTCGCCGCTGTCCGATTCGAGCGCGACCTCGCCTTCGTAGCGCTGAAAGTGGACGAGCCGCGGGAACGCGCGGCGCATCCGGTCGAAGAGGTCGAGCACCGTCTCGCGGCGCTCCGGCAGGTCGAGCTTGAGCCCGAGCCGCTGGTTCACGAAGAAGTCGCTGCAGAAGGCGGAGAAGGACGACATCGCCCGCCATTGTGCCGTACGCCGCGCCATCGCGGGGGATTCGGCGGCTACGAAGCGAGAATCCAGCCGAGGATCGCCGCGGTCTCGGCGAGATTCTCGACCGCGAGGTCGGCGCCGGCGTCGCGGAGCTGCGCGGCCGAGTAGGGGCCGGTGGCGACGCCGATCGCGCGGCAGCCGTGGGCCTTCGCGCAGTCGACGTCGAGCGGCGTGTCGCCGATGATCGTCACGCGCCCGGCGGCGAACGCGCGGCCGTGGTGGTCCGTGGCGCGCGCGATCGCGACGGGCGTCAGGTGCCGCCGCGACGGCCCGTCGGCGCCGAACGCGCCGAAGGGGAAGAGCCGCGCGTCGAAGCCGGCGGCGCGGATCTTGACGAGCGCCGTCTCCTCGTAGTTGCCGGTGAGGAGGCCGACCGCCGCGCCGCGGTCCGCAAGCGCCGCCGCGAGTTCACCCGCTCCCGGCATCCGGCGGATCCGCTGCGGCGTCAGCGTCCGGTCGAGTTCGGCGTGGTAGGTGGTGCGGAAGCGCGCGTGTTCCTCTTCGTGGTGGGGAAGGCCGTGCGCCTCCATCATCCGCCGGAAGAGGAGCCCGTCGAGGGCGCCCGCGATCTCGACGCCCTCGAACGAGAAGCCGCGTTCGCCGTGCAGCGCCGTGAAGGCGCGCAGCATCGCCGCGACGCCCACGCCCTCGGTGCGGAGGAGGGTCCCGTCGATATCGAAGAGGACGAGGTGCTCGGCGTGCGCGGGGGCCATCCGTCAGCCGGCCTTCGCAGCCGGAACCGCGCCGACCGCCGCGACGATCCTGCGCGCCGCATCGGTGAGGTCGGTCGCCGCCTGCATGCCCGGGATCTCCTTCGCGGCGTCCGCGAGGATCTGCCGGGCGGCGGCGACGTTCGTACCCTCGAGGCGCACGACGAGCGGCACCTTGAAGCCGACGGTCTTCGCGCTCGAGACGATCGCGCGCGCGATCTTGTCGCACTGCATGATGCCGCCGAAGATGTTGACGAGGATGCCCTTCACGTTCGGGTCGCCGAGGATGATGCGGAACGCCTCGGTCACCGCCTCCTCGCTCGCGCTGCCGCCGACGTCGAGGAAGTTGGCGGGTTCGCCGCCATGGAGCTTCACGATGTCCATCGTGGCCATCGCGAGGCCCGCGCCGTTCACGAGGCAGCCGATGTTGCCGTCGAGCGCGACGTAGGAGAGGCCGAACTCGTGCGCGCGGATCTCCGCGGGGTTCTCCTCGTACGGATCGAAGAGCTTCTCGACCGCCGGCTGGCGGAAGAGCGCGTTGTCGTCGAACTGGAACTTCGCGTCGAGGGCGAGCACGCGGCCGTCCGGGTTCTTGTCGTCGGCGGGCGTGACCACCAGCGGGTTGATCTCGACGAGGCTCGCGTCCTTTTCGCGGAAGACCTTCGCGATCTTCATCATGATGTCGACGGCCTGTCCGACCTGCTTGCCCTTGAAGCCGAGCTGGAACGCGACCTCGCGCGCCTGGAACGCCTGCAGTCCGAGGATCGGGTGGAGCGGCACCTTGAGGATCGCGGCGGGGTTCTTCTCGGCGACCACCTCGATCTCGACGCCGCCCTCGGCGCTCGCGATCAGCGTGGCGGTGCGGCGCGTGCGGTCGACGGTGATCGCGAGGTAGTACTCCTTCGCGATCTGCTCGGCGGCTGCGATGAGGAGCTTGCGCACGACGAGCCCCTCGGGGCCCGTCTGGTACGAGACCATCTTGTTCGTCAGCATGAAGTTCGCCGCGGCCTCGGCGTCCTTCAGGTTCGAGACGAGCTTCACGAAGCCCGCCTTGCCGCGGCCGCCCGCGTGGACCTGGCCCTTGATGACGATCTCCTTGATGCCGGCGTCGAAGAGCTTCTTCGCCTCGGCGACCGCGGTGGGGACGTCGCCGGCGACGGCGAACGCGGGGACT
>JBIIYI010000241.1:0-5017 GCA_044346895.1 Phycisphaerales bacterium | reverse complement strand
GCGCGCGGCTCCTGCCGCGCACTCGCTCTGGCCAGCCTCGCCGCGAGTCGTGGCTTTCATGTTGGCGCGGCGGGCTGAGATGCGTCGTGCTTGAGCGCTCGCGCGCCGCTCCTGCCGCGCACTCGCTCTGGCCAGCTCCCCTCGGAGTGAATCCGAGGGGGCTGAGATGCGTGTTCGCGCGCGTGCCTACTTCGGCGATGCCGGAACCCACGGCACGTCGCCGACGCCGGCGGAGTGGTTCGCGCGGCGCGCCATCGCGAAGAGAAGGTCGCTCATGCGGTTCATGTAGCGGAGCGGACCAGCGCCCACCGGCTCGAGCTGCCCGAGCGACACCATCAGCCGCTCCGCGCGGCGGCAGACCGTGCGCGCGAGGTGCAGCCGCGCCGCGAGTTCCGACCCGGACGGCATCACGAAGGTCCGGAGCGGCGGATTCGCGCCGTCGATCTCGTCGATCCAGCGCTCGACCTCCGAGACGTGGTGCTCCTCGATGCGGACGATCTTCGAACTGTTGTTCGCGCCCTCGGGCGTCGCAAGGTCGGCGCCGATGTCGAAGAGCCGCGACTGGACGTGCGAGAAGATCTCGAGCAGCCGCGCCTCGAGCGGGTCGGACTTGCGGCATGCCGCCATCACCATCCCGATGATCGCGTTGAACTCGTCCACCGTGCCGTATGCCTCGATGCGCGGATGGTCCTTGGCGACGCGCGTCCCCGAGAAGAGGCCGGTCGTTCCGTCGTCGCCTGTGCGTGTGTAGAGTTTCATGGCTGCGTCGCTGTGTTCACGGGTGCATCACGGGCGCTGGAGGTCGGCTTCGGCGACTTCGGCGACTTCGGCGTTCCGGCGAAGGTTCGGCGCGGGCAGGAGCCGAAGCCGATCGGACGCGGGGTCGGGATTCGCGAAGACTCCGGCGCCGGATGCGCCGCGCGGCGACTTATACTCCACCCACCTTGAAGCCGCGCAGCCGATTCCTCCCCGTTCTCGCCTCGATCGCGGTCCTGCCCGCGCTCGCCGCGCTGCAAGGCTGCCTCGTCGCTTCGGGGAAGACCGTGCGCGAGACGGGGCCCCAGATCTCGGAAAGCACGCTCCTCGCGATCGACTACCGCAAGACTCCGACCGAGTGGCTCATCGCCTCCTTCGGCGAGCCCGCCAACCGCGTCTGCCTGCCCGATGGCGCGGAGATCCTCCGCTACGACTGCGACGTGCGCACGACGGAAGGTTCGTACTTCCTCATGCTCGCGGCATCGAGCACCAACCGCATCGAGCGCACGTGCTGGTGGTTCGAGACGCGCGATGGCACGATCGTGCGCGCGTGGGGCGAGAAGTGCGATCCGATCACGGTCGATTCGCTCAATCCGCCGCCGCCGAACGATGCGGCGATCGGGATCGACGCCCCGCGCACGTCGCCCGCAGGCACATCCGTGGACGCACCCGCGGGCGGCACGGCCCCCACGCGCACGGACGCCCCGAACTCCGCGCAGACCTCGCGGGATTCGGCCGCTCCAGAGACGGCGGTCACGCCGTCGGGCCGGTGACGCTCGGATCGGGAATGGCCACGAAACCGGGCTCGACCGCACGCGCGCCGGACGCATCGCGCACCGACGTGCGGTAGCCGGGCCGCAGCGACGCCGATGCGAACGATCCGTCGCGCGCCAACACGAGAAAGGCGGCCTGGTGGTGCGCCTCGAGTTGGTACGTCGACGCGATCCGCGCCACCGCCTCGCGCGCGGCGTCGAGCGGCGAGGCCCCGCGACGCATGCACTCGACCGCGAGGAACGCTCCGCAGATTCCCATGATCAGTTCGCCCGTGCCCGTCGCCGTTGCGGCCCCGACGGTCGGGTCGACGTAGAGACCGTGTCCGATGATCGGCGAGTCGCCCACGCGTCCCGGCACCTTGAACGGCGTGCCGCTCGTCGAGCAGCCGCCGGCGAGGATGCCCTGCGCGTCGATCGCGAGGCAGCCGATCGTGTCGTGATGCCTCCACCGCGCCTCATCCGCCGGCAGCGCGTCCGTGGGCGGCGCGTCGCCGAACAGCCGACCGTCGCTTCCATGCCGCCGGTCCACCGGCCGGAGCGGGTCGAACCCGAGCCCCGGCGCGAGCGCGCGGTCGCGGCTCTGGTCGACGACCCCACCCTCCCGCCGCCACTTCTCCCACGTCGCGCGGGCCTCGGGCGAGAGTAGTTCCGCGGCGGCGAACCCCTGTCGATCGGCGAACCGGTCGGCGTCGGAACCGACGAGCATCACGTGCGGAGTCCGCTCCATCACGCGCCGCGCCACCGAGACCGGATGGAGGTGCGACCGCAGGCCCGCGACGCTGCCGCAGCGCCCGGGCGCGAGCATCACGCATCCGTCGAGGCTGACCCGACCTTCCGCGTCGGGGAGTCCGCCGTAACCGACGCTGTCGATGTCGGCCGCCGCATCGGCGTAGGCGCACGCGGCCTCCACGGCATCGAGCGCGGCGATGTTCTCGGCCTTCGCGTCGATAATCCGCGGGTCGAGAAGCAGCGGCCACGCCGCCTCGTTGGCGCGGAGTCCGAACGACCAGGTGCTGACGATGCGCATCGTCGCATTGTGACATGCCGAGGGAAGGTGTGGTGCCCGGTGCGCGACGGACATGCGTCCGAGCGCCGATCGCTCGCGGGCCCGAGAGCACCGCCGTTCGAGTCGATCCGCCCCGCCGCGGCCGTCACCGTCCACCTGTCCCGAGTTGCTGATTTCCGCAAGAAATCCTGCCTCCGCCGCTTGCGCCCGCGCGGATCGAGGTACCTTTCCTCCGACGGCGACGAACCCTCTCTCAGGGCTTCGCGAAACCGGCAGGTCCGCCGTTGCATGTCTTCGGCCTGCCAAAACACCGGCGCACAGCTGGACTCGGTGCTTGCGGAGTGCACCCGCCTGAAACGCGGCCGCGATCCCGACACGCCACGCTGACGAGATGCGTCGAACGCGGGTCACACCCGCAGAAAGGCCGAGCGATGCAGAACATCACTCGCCAGAACCGCAAGGGCGGCTTCACGATCGTCGAGCTCCTCGTCGTCGTGTCCATCATCGCCCTCCTCATCGCACTGCTGCTTCCCGCAGTGCAGAAGGGCCGTGACAAGGCCCTCGTGTCGCAGTCGGTCGCGAACCTCAAGAACCTCGCGACCGCGAACGAGCTCTACGCCGGCGACTGGAACGATCGTCAGTTCACGATCATGCCCGACGACGCGGGCCTCAAGAACGGCAACTGCGGTACCTACGTCACGGACATCGCCTGCCCGCCGCAGGCGCTCCTCGGCTGGGACGGCAACGCCATGTGGGGCTACTTCATCGGTTCGGCCGGCAAGTGCGCGCAGTTCGGCTACCCCGGAACCTGCGGCAACTGGGTCGTCCACATGCCCATCAACTTCGTCGCCGGCGACGGCTTCGGCGCGTGGCGCATCCCGGGTCTCAAGGCCTTCCACGACTACGTGAACGGCCGCTTCTACGACTCGACCTTCTACGCTCCGAAGGACGTCGTTCCGCTCGCGAACGTCTCGAAGTACTTCACCAGCCCGTCGGAGTTCACCTACGACGGCTCGGCGTACGAGGACAGCACCTACTGCTTCTCCCCGGCCGCGATGTACGACGCGAAGGTGCTCGCGAAGGCCAACACCCCGCCGGGTTGGGCTCCGCCGACCGGTCTGCCCGCAGGCTACCGCAGCCCGCCGGTCTCGCGCTGCAAGTACCCCTCGCTCAAGACCCGCATGATCGAGCACAACTGGCTCCAGAAGGCTCCGGACCAGCTGACCAACCCGAACTTCGCGGGCAACACGACCCCGTGGTTCTTCAACCACGGCTACAACTCCGAGCCCGGCTGCCTCTTCTTCGACGGCCACATCGAGCTCGTCGGCTGCCTCCGTGCGCAGCAGGCCGAGCAGCGCGCCGGACAGCTCTGGTCGCGCAACACGCCGTTCCAGGGCAACGGCTACTTCGGTGCGCAGAGCTACGACTTCCTCGTGCGGACCAGCTTCCACGTCCTCACGATCGACGGCATCGAAGGCCGCGACGTGCTCGGCGCTGAAGGCTGATCCAGCCCCAGGAAATCTCGCGATACGCTTGATCGACCGCCCGCCGCAAGGCGGGCGGTCGTCTTTTTCTCGCTTCGGGCATGCGAGTACCTCGAGTCCCATGGTCTCGGGACCGGCGATCGCCGAACTGCCCGCCCCATGCTCCGGTTTCAGTCGTTTTTGCGGTTTCCGGCGGTGACGCGGTCCTCCCCGCCTCCGCTCGAGCGCATGATGCGCGGAACGCCGCCCCGAACGGCGCCCTTGCCAGCAAAGGAGCCTGCCATGCATGCGAACCCGATCGCCCGCTCCCTCCGGCAGCGCGGCTTCACGATCGTCGAACTCCTCGTCGTCGTGTCGATCATCGCGCTGCTCATCGCGCTCCTGCTGCCGGCCGTGCAGAAGGGCCGCGACAAGGCGCTCGTGTCGCAGTCGGTCGCGAACCTCAAGAACCTCGCGACCGCGAACGAGCTCTACGCCGGCGACTGGAACGACCGCCAGTTCACGGCGTGCCCCGACGACGCGGGCCTCGCGAACGGCAACTGCACGCAGTACCTCCAGCAGATCGCGTGTCCGCCGCAGCAGCTCCTCGGTTGGGACGGCAACGCCATGTGGGGCTACTTCCTCGGCTCGAGCGGCAAGTGCGCGCAGTTCGGCTGGCCCGAGGCCTGCTACAACTGGATCATCTACATCCCGATGCAGTTCGCGACCGGATCGAATCCGGGCGGCGGCAACAACTTCGGCTCGTTCCGCATGCCGGGCATCAAGTCGTTCCACGACTACATGAACGGCCGCTTCTACGACCCCACGTTCTACGCGCCGAAGGACGTCGTTCCGCTCGCGAACGTCTCGAAGTACTTCACGACGCCGGCCGAGTTCACCTACGACGGCAACGCCTACGAGGATGCGTCGTACTGCTGGTCGCCCGCGGCGATGTACGACCCGCGCGTCTTCGCGAAGAACGCGACGCCGCCCGGCTTCGTCCATCCGAACACGCTGCC
>JBIIYI010000240.1:0-5022 GCA_044346895.1 Phycisphaerales bacterium | reverse complement strand
GACTTCGGGCGAAGAGCCCTGTGATCGCGCTCTCGATCGGGGGTCGCTGGAGGCTGCTGGCGATCGAGAATCTGCTCGACGCGATCCCCGCGGGCGCCGATGGCGCTCGCGATGCGAGACTGACCATCGACGGCGTCGAGATCGCGGTGCACATGCCCAAGGGTCCGGCGGTGGCGCGCGTCGTCCGCACGGACGGCCAGCCGCTCGTCACGATCCCCTGCCTCGCGTTCGCGGCCCATGCCGTGCTCGGCGCCCGGTCCGAGTCGGACTGGGTGGACGTCCCGGGGCGGGTTTCGGGCGCCGGCGACGGCTCCGCGACCGCGGCGCCGCCCGCGCAGGCCACCCCGGCGGGCTGATTTTCGAAATCCCAGGAAATCTCGTGCCGGGAATCCGCCCTTCGTCGCATGAAGAGGTGGGATGGGCCTTTCTCTGTTCGTACGGCAGATGCGGAGCCGACCGCGCCGTCGATGGGGATGAGCGAGATGCAGGGGTTCCCGTCCGACGGCGGACGGCCCCCTCCCGACGGGATCCGTCACCTGAACGGGTTCCCTCGGTCGCGGCTCATACGGATGATCGGCGCACGCCGCCGCCCCGGGCAACCGGTGGCGGCGGCTGTGTTTTTGCAGAGAGCCGCCTTCAGGCAGGCATCCCTTGCGAGCACAGAACCGTTGTCCGACTCTGGTTCAAGCCACGTCTGGTTCAAGCCACGTCTGGTTCAAGCCACGTCTGGTTCAAGCCTCGTCTGGTTCAAGCCACGTCTGGTTCAAGCCACGTCGGGCTCAAGGCACGTCGGGCTCAAGGCACGTCGGGTTCGGGTCACTCCGCGCTCGTCGCGTCAGCCCGGGCCTTCGCTTCAACCCGGCCCGCGCGACCCGATCAGGAGCGTCGCGTACAGGACGATCCACACGGCGTCGAGGAAGTGCCAGTACATGGCGCAGTACGTGATGCCGCGATGGTCGTCCGGTCCGTACGCCGCGCGGGAGGCGCGGACGGTGGTCACGATCATCGGAGGCAGCCCGCCGAGGACGTGCGCCGCGTGCAGCCCGGTCAGCACGTAGAAGGTCCACGCGTAGAGGTTGTCGCTGATCGCGAGGTTCAGCCGGTAGAGCTCGCGCCACGCCAGCCCCTGCGCAGCGAGGAACGCCAGCGCGAGGAGGAGCGTCACCAGCATCAGACCACCCTGCCGTGGGTCGCCGGCGCGGCCCGCGCGCAGCGCGCGCTGCATGGTGAAGCTCGAGAGGACGAGCGCCAGCGTGCTCGCCAGCAGCAGGCCCGGCGGCCGAGGCGCGTCCGGCGGCACGAAGGCGTCGCCGTTGTCGATCCGCACGATGAGGTAGGCGAGGATCGTCGCCGCGAAGACGACCGCCAGCACGATGAGGAAGAGCCACATGCCGAAAAGGCCCGCCTGGAAGCGGGCCTGCGGGTCGTCGAACGGGGTATCGCGCTGGGCCATGCCGGGTCGTCCTCGCGTGCGGGCTCCGGCGCCGCGTCGGCGACGATCACTTCGACGTGATCGGGGCGAACGGAGCGTTCGCGTCGAGGTACTTCTGCACCTCGGGCGCGTTGCCCGGGATCTGCGATCCCATGTACTGGCCGACGTCCATCATGCAGAACACCATCATCAGGATGACGAACAGCATCGACCCGACGAGGACCATCAGGTTGAACGGACGGTCCCAGCGGAGGTGCATGAAGAAGAGCGACACGAGCGTCGCCTTCACGACGGCGATGCCGATCGCGAGGTAGATGTTGGCCTCGCCGAGATCGATGTAGCGCGCCGCGACCGTGATGATCGTCAGGAAGAGCAGCGCGAAACCGGTCGCGAAGAGCGTCGAGTACGGAACGAGGTGCCCGACCAGCGGGTGGGGCTCGCCGTGACCGTGATGGGCGTGGGAGTTGGCGCTTGCCATGGGAGTCTCCGCTTCACGCGCCGCGGCCGGTTCGACCGCGGGCCGGAAGTGTCAGTGGATGAGGTAGAAGAGCGGGAAGAGGAAGATCCAGACGAGGTCGACCACGTGCCAGTACAGGCCCACGAGGTCGACCGGGGTGTAGTAGTTGCTCGAGAACCGCCCGCGCATCGCCATGACGAGCAGCCAGCTCAGGACGCCGATGCCGATCACCACGTGGATGCCGTGGAGGCCGGTCATGATGTAGTAGATCGCGAAGAACTGGTGCGTGTTCACCGGCATCGCGGGGTCGGTCAGGTGCGAGGGGGACTCCGGCTTGATGCCGTGCGTACCCTCCGCGGCCTTCTCGACCATCGAGACCGTCGACACGCCGTCCGGGCCGGTCTTCGGCAGGGCGATCGCGCTGCGGTCCATCGCGGGGATCTCGGCGACGGGCACGGTCTCGATGCCCGCCGATGGATTCGGCGACGCGATCGCGAGCACGGGGTTCTCGACGGGCTTCGGCTCGGTCGTGACGACCGTGGTCTCCGCCGCGTCGACGGGCTGGTAGAAGTTGATGCCCCACTTGAGGTTCAGGTGGAACTTGTGCGTGTACTCGAAGTACTTGATGACCATGAAGCCGCACGCGCCCGCGAGCGTGAGCGCGAGACACGTGACGAGCAGCCCCTTCTTGTTCGTCTGCGCGGCGCGCACGCCGACCGCCATCGTGAGGCTCGAGAGGATCAGCACGCAGGTGTTGATGCCGCCGAGGATGGTGTCGAGGTAGTTCGCCGAGTACGAGAAGACCTCCGGGTTCTTGAACCGGAGGATCGCGTACATCACGAAGAGCGCGCCGAAGAAGAGGACTTCCGTCGCGAGGAAGACCCACATGCCGAGCTTGCCCGACTCGAACTGCTGGTTCGGGGTGTCGAAGTGGTGCGCGAGGAACGGGTACTTCGCATGGTCGCCGTGGCCGTGGTGGCCATCGTGCCCGTGACCGTGCGAATCAGCGTGAGCGTGGGAGTTTGACACGGTTCAGTGGCCCTTTCCGCTCGAGGCCGCCGCGATGTGCGCCTCGGTGTCGATGACGTACCCCTCCTGCTTCTCGTCCCAGCGCACGGCGCTGAAGTCGTAGCAGTCGCCGACGCGCGGCGTGGTCGCGAAGTTGTCGTGCGGCGGCGGCGAGGTGCACTGCCACTCGAGGCTCGCGCCGCCCCACGGATTCGCCGGAGCCTTGCGGCCCGCGAAGAGGGAGTGGATGAGGTAGACCGCCGTGATCAGGAAGCCGAGGGCCATGATGTACGAGCCGCCGGTCGAGATGTGGTGGTAGATCTGGAACTCCGGCTGGTACATGTAGTAGCGGCGCGGCATGCCCTGCGACCCCAGCATGAACTGGGTGAAGAAGGTCACGTTGAAGCCGACGAACACGAGCAGGCAGGCGATGCGGCCCCAGAACTCGCTGTACATCACGCCGAACATCTTCGGCCACCAGTGGTGCAGGCCGCCGATCATCGCGATCAGCGCCGAACCCATCATCACGTAGTGGAAGTGCGCGACGACGAAGTAGGTGTCGTGCAGGTGGATGTCGGTCGAGAGGACCGCGAGCGGGATGCCGGTGAGGCCGCCGATCGTGAAGAGGAAGATGAACGACAGCGCGTAGAGCATCGGCGTGTTGAACGCGATCGAGCCCTTGTAGAGCGTCGCCAGCCAGTTGAACACCTTCACCGCCGAGGGGATGGCGACCGAGAAGGTGATCGCCGAGAAGAGCACGTTCATGAGCGGCGACTGGCCGCTCGTGAACATGTGGTGGCCCCACACGAGGAAGCTGAAGATCGCGATCGCGACCGAGCTGAAGGCGATGAAGCGGAAGCCGAAGATGTGGCGGTGGCTGTGCACCGCGATCAGCTCGCTGATGATGCCCATGCCCGGGAGGATCATGATGTAGACCGCCGGGTGCGAGTAGAACCAGAAGAAGTGCTGGAAGAGCACCGGGTCGCCGCCCATCGACGGATCGAAGATGCCGATGTTGAAGGCGCGCTCGACGACGAGGAGGGCGACGGTGATGCCGAGGACCGGCGTCGCGAGGATCTGGATGATCGCCGTCGAGTAGACCGCCCACAGGAAGAGCGGCATGCGGAACCACGTCATGCCCGGCGGACGCAGCTTGTGGATGGTGACGATGAAGTTGACGCCGGTGAAGATCGACGAGAAGCCGAGGATGAAGACGCCGACGAGGACGGGGATGGTGCCGCCCGCGCCGTACTGCGAGGAGTACGGCGTGTAGAACGTCCAGCCCGTGTCGAAGCCGCCCGCCATCAGCGAGTAGACGGCGCAGAGGGCGCCCGCGACC
This sequence comes from Phycisphaerales bacterium, assembly GCA_044346895.1. Lineage (GTDB taxonomy): Bacteria > Planctomycetota > Phycisphaerae > Phycisphaerales > SM1A02 > QWPT01. The sequence goes on along the minus strand of JBIIYI010000240.1, from coordinate 786 downwards.
CAGAGGTAGAAGCTGAAGAGGTTGAGGCGCGGGAAGGCGACGTCCTTCGCTCCCAGCATGATCGGCAGCACGAAGTTGCCGAGCGCCGCCGGGATCGACGGGATGATCACGAGGAACACCATGATCGCGCCGTGCAGCGTGAACGCCTTGTTGTACTCGTCGGCGGTCATCCACTCGACCTTGCCCGGGAAGAGCAGCTTCGTCCGCACGAGCAGCGCCATGACGCCGCCCACGAAGAAGCTGCCGAGCACTGCGAAGAGGTACATCACGCCGATCCGCTTGTGGTCGAGCGTGAAGATCCACGAGAGAAGACCTCGGGTGAAGGTGAGGTAGTTGTCCTTCACTTCGGTCGCGACTGGTCTTGCGTCGAGGGTGGTCATGGCTTCCGTTCCTGTCGTATTGCCGGATGGGGTCGGAGCGTGGTTTGGAATCCTGCGGAACTACTTCGCTGCGCCGGCGGCCCCGCCAGCATTCGGAATGGCCTCGGGCTTCACCGTGCCATCCTTGTTGAACTTGTCGAGGTTCTTCATCATGTCGATCAGGGCCTGGATGCCGCGATCGCTCAGCTGTCCCTTGAAGGTCGGCATGACGTTGCCGTAGGGATCGACGAGATGCTTGCCGGGGTTCAGGATCGACTCGCGGAGGTAGCCCTCGGGCGTCTCGTACTCCTTGCCGGGGCCGATGATGTCCCCGAGGTTCTTGCCCTTGTCGATCTTGTGCGCCGAGCCCGCCTTGGTGCGCTCCCAGACGTTGCCGGTGCCGTCGTAGTCGCCCCACGACGGCACC
>JBIIYI010000239.1:0-5065 GCA_044346895.1 Phycisphaerales bacterium | reverse complement strand
GATGCATCGACTTCACGCGCACTTCACCACGGCCGCACTCGCCCTCGCGGCGCAGGCATCCGCGCATGGCGGCTGGGTCACGTGGGACAACTGCAACATCGTCGTTCCCCCGAACATCGATGGCGTCTACATCAACGTCGAGACGCGGGTGACGGGATCGGCGGGCTCGGTCGTCGCGGGCTGGGACATCAATCCATACTCGGCGACGAATCTGACGTGGTTCAACTCGACGGGCGGCGGCATGATGCGCTATCCCGGCGTGACGACGGGATCGGCGGGAAACCTCGCATGGGTTCCGGGAGTCTCCGTCGGCCCCGACGGCTCGTACGGGGCTGGCGCCGTCGTCGTCGGATCGGCGCCTGGAAACTGGCAGTTGAACGCGACCAACGTCTTCGGCTTCCGGTTCATCGCGTCCGACGGCCAGACGCACTACGGATTGGGCACCTTCCAGATCGGTTCGGCGATCAACGGCGCGGATCGGATGATCACGAATCTGTACTACGAAAGTACGCCGGGAGTGTCGTTCGGCGGGTGTCTCACACCCACGACCTACTACCGCGATCTCGATGGCGATGGCTTCGGCAGCCCCTCGTCGGGTACCGCGCAATCCTGTACCGGGAGCCCCGGTCCGGGCTGGGTGTATGCGGGCTTCGGTGCGCCCCCGATCGACTGCAATGATTCGAATGCGGCGATCAACCCGAACACCATCTGGTACCGCGACGAGGACGGCGACGGCCTCGGCCACGCCCCGCACGGCACGCTGACCCAGTGCGCGCAGCCGACGGGCTACGCGCTTGCGAACGGCGACAACTGTCCGACGGTGGCGAACCCGAGCCAGACCGACTGCGACGCGGACGGCATCGGCGATGCCTGTGCGCTCGCATCCGGTGCCGTCGATGCCGATGGGGACGGTCGCCCGGATCTCTGCGAGATGCTCCGCGGCGACCTCGATCTCGATGGAGTCGTCGGCGGCCTCGACCTCGCCGAGTTGCTTGGCCGTTGGGGGGAGAAACTCCCGTACGTCGGCGACCTCGATGGCGATGGCTTGGTTGGCGGTGGCGACCTGACGGTGTTGCTCGCCAACTGGGGCAAGCTGTCCGACTGATCGCGCGGTCGGTGTGTCGCGGGGGCTCGGTTCTGCAGAACGGTTCTGCAGAACACTCGTCCTGTCGGAACCTACTCCGCCTCGAACATACGGCGGTTCGTACCGCCCTCGCCGACGGGGACCTCGAGCTTCGCGAGGCACTTCGGGCAGCGTCCGGCGTAGACGAGGCCATCGGGCGATTTCGGGAGCCGCCCGTAGGTCGCGCAGCAGCGGAACCAGATCATGAGGAACGGTTTCGACGCGCCCGCACTTCCAGCGGCGTCGGGGGCGTCACCAGCCTGCGGCGCGCGCGGCGTGCGCAGCCCGTCGATGTCGACGATGTCGCGGGGGTCGGGCACGGGGCGTCCTCGAAAGGGGATTTCGGCCTGAAAACCCGCTCGGCTTGAGCGTCGTTCACGAAACGCGCGCGCGGTTGGCGCCGGATTGCGTCCGCAGGGCCTCGAGCGCGGCCTCGGTGCGCGCCGTGATCGCGGCGGCCTCCGTGCGGTCGGCGAGCGACGGCGTGTTGATCCGCACGTTCTCGATCGCGGCGTCGGCCGCCGCCACCGCGAGGTCGAACGCGATGCGGAGGTCGCTCGCAAGCGACGCGCTCGTCGTTCCGACGAGCACCCCGAGGGCCTCGACCGTCTCCGCCGCGAGCGTGAGCGTCGCCTCCGGTGCCGCGATCGCCGCGCGCACCGCGTCGTCGAACCCCGCGCGCGCAGGGTCCTCCTTCGGCAGTTTCCAGAGGCGGTTGAGGGCGCCGTACGCCCGCGCGTCGTTCTCCGCGAGTTCGATCGCGCGCGCGCGGCCCGCTTCGAACCGTGCGAGCGCCGCCCGGTGCGCCGCGTCGTGCGCCGCGAACTTCGGCTTCCCGACCGCGTAACCGACGACCATCGCGCCGAGGGCGTTCGCCTGCGCAAGCGTGATGCCCGCCACGGCGCCATCGCCCGGAACGGGCGTCGCGGAAGCGAGTCGGTCGAGGTACTCGCCGACCGTCATCGCGCGGAGATCGAGCGCGGATGGCTCGCTCACGAGCGGATCTCCGCGCCGAGCCGCGAGCGCAGTGCCTCGATCGCGCGCGCGACGGAGGCGTCGGCTTCCTCGCTCTTCATCGTGCCGTCGGGCTTCCGGAAGACGAGCCGCAGCGACACGCTCTTGCGGCCTTCGCCGATCTGCCTGCCGCGGAAGGTGGTGACGAACGAGATCGACTCGAGATCCGCGAGCGCGAGGCCGGCGATCGCCGACTCGATGTCGCCGTAGTCGACGGTTTCCGCCACGATCGCCGAGATGTCGCGGTCGGCGGCGGGGAAGGCGGGCAGTTCGACCGCCGCATTTTCAGGCGGATACTGCGCGAAGAGGCCGCGCAGTTCGAGTTCGGCGGCCGCCATCGGCCGCTCGATTCCGTGCGACTTGAGGACGCGCGGATCGACCACGCCGACCACGCCGATCTCGCTCCCATCGACGACGACGCGCGCCGCCGCCACAAGCCAGCGCCGCGCATCGGGCGCGGGAACGAACGCGACCTTCGCGCGCCGCGGAGCGACGGTCGCGAGCAGCCGCTCGACCACGCCGCGCGCGAGCCGGAACGCGCCCTGCGCGTCGCGCGCGTCCGCTGGCGCGTCGACCGCGAGCGCGAGCATCGGGCGCTCGACGTGGGTTCCGCCGGCGAAGTGGAACGCGCTCGCGAACTCGAAGAGCCGCAGGTTGGCGATGCCCTGGTCGTCGTTGTGCCGGCGCACGCGGAGGAGGCTCGTGACCACGCTCGGGCGGAGCGCCGGCTCGCCGCCCGCGCGATCGTCGTCGACGCGCAGCGCGGTGGCTCCGGCGGGGAGGAACGCCTCCGCCGCCTTCTCGGAGACGAGCGAATGGGTGATCGTCTCCACGAAACCCATGCCGACGAGGAGATCCTTGACGTCGCGCGTCGCGCGTTCGATCGGGTTGCGGCGCGGCACCCGCACGGCGAGCGCATCGGCGACCGGCACCGCATCGAGGCCGTTCAGCCGGCAGATCTCCTCGATGAGGTCGATCTCGCGCTCGACGTCGACGCGCCGCGGAGGCGCGGTCGTCTCGATCCGCTCATCGCTTCCGGCGCCCGAGAGACGCGGTGCGAAGCCGAGCGTGCCGAGCAGTTCGAGCATGCGCGCGGTGGCGATGTCGAAGCCGAGGATCTGCCGTGCGCGCGCGGGACGAAGCGTGATCGTGCGCGGCGGCGGGAGCGGCGCGCCGTCGGCCACGACGCCCGCCTCGAGCGTGCCGCCCGCGATCTCGAGGATGAGCGATGCGAGCCGCTCGGCGGCGGCGTCGATCTCGGATGGATGCACGATGCGTTCGAACCGGTACGACGAGTCGCTCGCGATGCCGTGGCGGCGGCTCGTGGTGCGCACGGAGACCGCGTCGAAGGTGGCCGCCTCGAGGACGATGTCGGTGGTGGCGTCGGTGACGCTCGCAAGCGCGCCGCCCTTCACGCCGGCGAGGGCGACCGGCCGATCGCGGTCGGCGATGACGAGGTCCGCGGAGGTGAGCTTCGTCTCGGCCGCGTCGGCCCCGAGCGGGAGGAACGCCTCGCCGTCGCGCGCGCGCCGGATGTGGATCTCGCCGCCCGCGAGGGTCGCGAGGTCGAAGACGTGCGTCGGCTGACCGAGTTCGAAGAGGACGAAGTTCGTCGCGTCGACCACGTTGTTGCGCGGGATCTGGCCGATCGCGACGAGACGCCGCTGCAGCCATTCGGGGCTCGGGCCGACCTTCACGCCGCGGATCACGCGCGCGGTGTAGCGCGGGCAGAGCGCGGGTTCGTGGTTCCTCACCCGCACCGACGTCGCGGCATCGCCCTTCGTCGCAGGAAGCGCCGTCTTCGGCATGCGCACCGCGCGGCCGGTCACCGCGGCGACCTCGCGCGCCATGCCCACGTGGCAGAGGCAGTCGCCGCGGTTCGAAGTCGTCTCGATCTCCTGCCATGCCTCGCCATTGTCCGCGGTGCCTTCGCCATCGAGCGGAAGTCCCGCGGAAGTGAGGGCGGCGGCCTGCTCGGCGGCGTCCGCCGGGCGGTCGAGGTAGTCGTTCAGCCAGAGCACGCTCGTGCGCATAGGGCGGGGAGCGTACCGCGTCCGGCGCGGGAGGGTTCGTGTACCTTCCCGGCATGGCCAATGCGCTTCGAAATCCGGCAGCTTCGCTCGCTCCCGCGCGGTTCGCGGCAGTCCTGATCGCGGGCGCGTCGCTCCCGTTCGGCTGCGCCTCCGCGTCGAAGTCGGACGACGCCCGCAACTCGGCCGGAGCGGTCGATCCGGTGGGCCGGGTGCCGACCGATCTCTGGCTTGAGATCGACGTCTCGCCCGGTCGCGGCGTCGACGCGCGCGCGAAGATCGAGGAGCGTGCGGCGCGATTCGTGCTCCTCCCCGACGGCGCGCTGCATGGAGAGGCCGATCGCGTGCCGCACGACGGACTGCGCCCCGCGCGCGTGCGTCGGCTCTCGCGCGAGCAGATGGTCGACGTGTGGACGACGCTGCGCGCGGCCGGATTCGCAAGCGCGGAGTTCGCCGACATCACGGGCAATCCCAAACTCGTCGAGCCGAACGCGGGCGAGGTGCTCGCGACGCTCGAGGTGCACGCCGACGGAGAGCGCTTCGCCTTCGTGCGCCGCTACGTGCCGGGTTCCGACGATCAGCCGGCGATGCGGCGCGTCGTGCGCGCGATCGCGTCACTCGCGTGGTCGAGCGACGAAGCGTTGGCGGAGTCGGCGGAACTCCCGCTGCGCTACGACCTCGGACCCGATCCCTACGCGCGCTTCGCGCGGCCGGCTCCGAAGGCAGGCGAGGCTTCCGACGCAGCGAAGGCCTCGTCTTCTCCCGCGCCGACGGGGGCGGGCGAGGGGAGCGCGCCGCGATGAGCGTGGTGCGCGTGTCGAGACGGCTGCGTGCGATGGAGGGGCGCGGCGCCGAGAGAGCGCGCGCGGCGTTCCTCTGCGCCGCCATGTTCGCCGCC
>JBIIYI010000238.1:0-5076 GCA_044346895.1 Phycisphaerales bacterium | reverse complement strand
CTTGCGGCGGAACTCGCGGAGGTCGAGGGACGGAGACTGCGCGCGGAGAGCGCGACTTTCGCATGGCGGCTCCTGCGGGGGCTCGCGCTCGCCGCGGTCACGGCGGCGCTCCTCCTCCTCGGCGCGGGGCTCGTGCTCGCTGCGGTCTTCGCACGGCTCGAGCCCGAGATCGGCGCCGTGGGCGCGGCGCTCGTCTCGGCGGGCATCGCCTTCATCGGCGCCGGAGCCACCGCCTGGACGACGCGAGCGCTCTTCCTCGCGCGGGATGCCGGCCGGGACGGGTTTCGCCGGCGCGCGGAGTGATCGCCGCGCGCAGCCGGGCGGATCGTGGGAGAAGATCGTGGGGGAAGATCGTAGGGGGAAGATCGTGGGGGAAGAAGGGCCGCCACGCGCGCTGCTCGGGTCTTCGCCGACGAGCCGAAGGCTCCTACGGGCGTTCGAACCTGCGCGCGTCGATCTCACCGATCGGCGCGCGCAGGTCGACGATGAGGATCCACACGAGGAGCAGGACCGGCGGCAGCATGCTCCAGTGCGCCGCGCGCCCGAATCCGAGCGCGCCGCACGCGCTGCCAAAGACGAACGAGCCGAGGATCGAGGAAAGGAGCAGCAGCCGCCCGCCCGACGGCGGCGCGCCCGGCGCTTCCGCACGCGCGGGCTGCGCGAGTCGCCGCATGGAGCGCTGCACCGATTCGAGACCGAGATCGGTGAGCACGCCGGTCAGGTGCGTCGTGCGCACGACGCCACCTGAGATGCGGGTGATGGTCGCGTTCTGGAGCCCCATCGCGAGCGATGCCACGATCACCATCCACCACAGGGTCGCGCCCGACTCGAGCCGCGACGGATCGTGGAGCCGCACGAGATTCGCGAAGGCGATGAGCAGCCCGATCTCGAGCGCCGCCGGCGCGACGTAGATCGACTTCAGTCCTCGCCAGCGGGCGAACTCCGTGGCGCATCCGGAGAGGACCGCGCCGAGGAAGAACGCGACGAGCACCGCGAGGACGAAGAGCGCGAGACTCCAGTCACCTTCGCTCACGGCCTGCCCGAGCTGACCGGCATGTCCGGTGACGTGGCTGACGACGTGCCCGCAGACGAGCACCGCGATGGTGTTCGTGTAGCCGGCGACCCACGCAAGCGAGATCGCGAGCCGGGACTGGAGGATGGGAGAGTGTGCGGGTACGGGCACGTTCGCAGCGGAGATCGGAGGCTGCACCGTCATCGGCCCGATCGGCGCGCCGGATGTCGGAAATCGGCAGCGTCGCGGTCGGTCACCCGGATGCGAAGGCGCGCCGTGCGGGAGGACGATGCCGGCGGGACGACCGCGGGCTCCGGTGATCGCGTGCGAACCCCTGCCGCCCCCCATGCCATGCAGATCCGTCGCCGCGCAGCCGACCGCGCGACCGTGATCCGGTACAACGTCGCCATGTCCTCCGAGCAGTCGCCGCAATCCCCGGAACGCGAGTACGTCCTCGGCACGCACGACGCCGAGATCGAGCGGCTGGCCTTCCAGCACTCCGTCTGGCGCGAGGAAGTCCACCGCGCCTGGCATGCCGCCGGGATCGGCCCGGGAGCCCGCGTGGCCGACGTCGGCTGCGGACCCGGCTTCGCCGCGGTCGATCTGGCACGTCTCGTCGGACCGACGGGTCGCGTGCACGCGATCGACCGGAGCCGACGATTTCTCGACGTGCTCTCGGCCGCCGCCGCGTCGGCGGGTCACGGCTGGATCGAGACGCACGAGGCCGACCTCATGGAGAAGCCGCTTCCCGCGCGGGATCTCGACGCCGTCTGGTGCCGCTGGGTCGCCTGCTTCGTCCCCGATGTCCGGCGCCTCGTCCGGTCGATCGCCACCTCGCTCCGGCCGGGTGGCCGCGTGGTCCTCCACGAGTACTTCGCCTACTCGACCTACGGATCGATCCCAAGACGTCCGGAGATCTCCGCCTTCGTCGAGGCCGTCTACGAGAGCTGGCGGGCGCAGGGAGGCGAACCGGACATCGCGATCGAACTGCCGCGGATCCTCGTCGATGCGGGATTCGACCTCGCCTCCGCCCGTCCGATCGGGTTCGCCGCCCGTCCGCACCAGCGCAACTGGCGCTGGCCTGCGGAGTTCGTCCGCACGAACGTGCCTCGGCTGGTCGAACTCGGGATCCGAGACCGCGCGTGGGCGGACGCTGTCCTCAGCGCGCTCGACGAGGCCGAACGCGATCCCGCGGCGATCTTCGTCACCCCGACGGTCCTCGAGATCGTCGCCATCAAGGCGCGATAGGTGGAGCGGACCGGACCGGTTCACCCGCGTGGTCGCGGGGTCTTCACGGCGGGACCATCGGAACGCGGGCGATGGCTCGACGCCGATCGTGCCGCACTTCCCGCACGAACCATTCCATCGACGCGCTTCTTGATGTAGGCTCCCCCATTCGCACGCGACTCGGCGTGCGGGGCTCGCGCGATCCGACCCGCGCCACCGTCCACCGATGCACGCCGTGACCCACGCCTCGACTCCGTCCGTACCCGCCGCTCCGTCCGTGTCGACCATCTCGGTGATCGTGCGCGACACGCCGCACGGCGCCGCGCTCTTCGCGACGCGCGCCTTCGCGCGCGGCGAGCGGATCCTGTTCATCGAAGGGCGAATGCAGCGGCATCCGACGCGCTACTCGATCCAGCTCGATGCGGGCATCCACATCGAGGCGGATGGCGACCTCGCTTCGGACGAGATGCGCCTCCGCCACCCCTGGCGCTTCCTCAACCACGCCTGCGATCCCGTCGCGCGCGTGTCCGGTCAGGCGCTGCACGCCGTGCGCGCGATCGCCGCCGGCGACGAGATCACGTTCGACTACACGACGACCGAGGCCGACATGGCCGAGCCCTTCGAGTGCCGCTGCGGAAGCCCACGCTGCGTGGGTCGCGTGCAGGGATTCACCCACCTCTCGCCGCGCGAGCAGATCGCGCGACGCACGCATCTCGCCCCGCACGTCCTGCGATTGCTCGAGGCGAGCGAGCAGCGTGAGCGCGAGCGCGCCGCCGGTCTCCACGACTCGCGCGCATGACCACGCGCATGACCACGGCTCCGCGCACGGTGCTCGACCTCTTCGACCGTGCGCGCGAGGCGTCGCCGGATGCGATCGCGCTCGACATCCCCGCGCCCGACATCCCCGCGCCCGACACCCCCGCGTCCGACACCCCCGCGTCCACGACCCCCTCGGCCCGGCGCCTGACCTACGCCGAACTCGACGAGCGCGCGCACCGCGCGGCCGCCGCGATCACCGCGCGACTCGCCGAGCGCCCGGCGCGCGACGCGATCGTCGCGATCGGACTCCCGCGCACCTCGCCGTGGCTGTCGGCTTCGCTCCTCGGCGCGATGCGCGCGGGAGCCGCCTACGTCGCGATCGACCCGGCCTTTCCCACGCGGCAGGCCGCGGCGATCCTCGCGGATTCGGACGCCGCGGTGCTGATCGCCGAGGAAGCGCGCGCGGCCGAGATCCTCGCGGAGTCCGGGCGTGCGATCCCGACGTTGACTCCGGAAGCGCTCTCGACAGCCGCCGACGGGGCCTGCGCGGACGGACGCGCGGGGGCACGCGTCCTCGACCGAACGGAGCCCACACCGGATTCCCTCGCCTACGTGATCTACACGTCGGGCACGACCGGTGAACCGAAGGGCGTCGAGATCGAGCATCGTTCGATCCTCAACCTCGTGGAGGGCGACCTCGCCGAGTTCGGCCTCGGCCCGGGCGATCGCGTGGCGCAGGGCTCGAGCGCGAGCTACGACTCGAGCGTCGAGGAGATGTGGCTCGCGTGGGCGGCGGGTGCGACGATGGTCGTGCTCGACGACGAGGCCGCCCGCCTCGGTCCCGACCTCCTGCCGTGGCTCCAGCGCGAGCGGATCACCGTCCTCTGCCCGCCTCCGACCCTGCTGCGCACGCTCGCGTGCGCCGATCCCGAGCGCGAACTCCCGCACCTCCGCTTCCTCTACGTGGGAGGCGAGGCGCTTCCGGGCGACATCGCCGATCTCTGGTCGCGCGGCCGGCGGCTCGAGAACGGCTACGGCCCGACCGAATGCACGGTGACGTGCCTGCGCGCGACGGTGCGGCCCGGCGAACCGGTGACGATCGGGCGGGCGATTCCCGGTTCATTCGCGGCGGTGATCGACCCCGAGAGTCCGCTCCTCGACGTGATCAACGACGCGCGCGAGGGCGAGCTCGTCGTCGGCGGCGCCTCGCTCGCGCGCGGCTACCGCGGCAGGCCCGAGACGACCGCCGCGCGCTTCATCGAACATCCGTCGCTCGGGCGCGTGTACCGGACGGGCGACCTCGTCCATCGCGACGAGCGCGGCGACTTCCACTACCACGGCCGCATCGATGCGCAGGTGAAGCTGCGCGGCTACCGCATCGAACTGGGCGCCGTCGAGGCGCGACTGACCGCGCAGGAAGGCGTGCTCGAGGCGGCCGCGACGGTCGAGGACGCGGCGACGCCGCGCGCGCGATTGGTCGCCTTCGTGGTGGCCCGCCCCGGCGCGACGATCGCGCCGGACGCGCTGCGCGCGGCACTCGCCCGCGAACTCCCGTCGTACATGGTGCCCGCGGCGATCGGCACGCTCGACGTCCTTCCCCGATCGGTCGGCGGAAAGCTCGACCGCAGGCGGCTCCCGCGCATCGCCGCGCGCGGTGCCGGCGCGGGTGAGGGCGCGGGTGAGAGAACGGGCGAGAGAACGGGCGAGAGAACGGGCGCAGGCACCGGTGTCGGCGCCGGCGGCCTCACCGGAGCCGCCCCGGAAACCGCTGCCGAACGCGCCGTCGCGGCCGCCTTCGCCCACGCGCTCGGCATGCCGGGCCCGGTGCCCGTCGACGCCGATCTTTTCGACGATCTCGGCCTCGACTCGCTCACGATCGCGATCGCGATCTCGCGGCTCCGCACCGATGTCGCGACGCGCGCGGCGACGGTGCGTCTCGCGTACCAGCACCGCACCGTCCGCACGATGGCCGCCGCGCTCGATGCGACGCCGAAGGGCGTCGCGCACGATGCATCGCGCGCGACCACTTCGTCGCGGATGCCCGCGCGCGGGGCGGCGGAAGAAGCCTCCGTCGGAAC
>JBIIYI010000237.1:0-5093 GCA_044346895.1 Phycisphaerales bacterium | reverse complement strand
GGCGTCATGCCGGGAAACGGCGGTTGCGAGCCATCGGCGCCATGCAACTGGCGGAGCGCGTCGTACTGGTTCGCGTGATGCTCGTCGAGAAGCTCCTGCTGGTAGGTGAACGCGTCGTACGGTGTGAGGGGCGCCATCGGAGTCGCTGGCGCCGAGGGCGGTGTCGGAAGTGCCGAAGGCGCGGGCTGGACGGGTTGCAGCGGCTGCGCGGGAGCCGCGCGTCCGACGGGCTGGGCCCGCGGGATCGGCGCCGACCGTGCGATCGGCATCGCACGCTGCACGCGCGGCGCGGGAGGATTCACGAGAAAGTTCGAGCCCGGCGGCGGAGGACTCCCCGTGATGACGGGCGCATACACGTTCAGCACGCCTCCGGTGACGCGGCCGGAACCCATCTGCGAGCGGGTCATCACCCATGTGATCGGGGGGCCCTTCACGGAGCGCCCGCGCTCGGACGCGAGGGTTCCGATCATGTCCTTCGCCTCGGCGTCGCTCAGGCAGCGCGTCGCCTCGAGCAGATTGGCGTTGCGCGGCTCGGGGATGCGGTGCGACATGGCGCCGTCCGGCTCGTGGGCCCACGAGCCCCACGTGCCGTGCGCGTCCTTCGACTGCAGTTCCTGCTCGGCGACCGAGAAGTTGCTCGTCGTCATCACGCGGTTGGGCGCGACGAAGATCCAGGCCCACGCGGGCTGCGGACACGGCGCCGCCTGCGTGTCGGCGAGCGTCGCGATCTGAGGCGCCCAGCCGACGATGCCGTTGGTCGCGCGCCACGACACCGGAGCGGCCGACCAGTCGTTGCCGGGAATCCAGAGCCAGCCGCGGTCCTGATCGAAGGTCCAGGTTCCGTAGTGCTCGGCCGCCCATCCGAACGGCAACCCCGAACGCCAGTAGGGCGATCCATCCTGCGTGATGATCCACTCGCCGACCGAGAACGGCTGCCACCACGGCTGCACGTCGTGCGGCTGCCAGACCCATCCGTACTGCGGGTGCGCCGACCATCGTCCGTACGCGAGCAGCGACTGCATGAGCTGCTGGCAGGTGACCGTGCCCCGGCTTCCGCGCTCCTGCGGGTTGAACGGCTGCTGCTGCCGCTCGTGCTGAGAGTCGAGCGGCGACGACGCATCGGGGGTCCCGACGAGTGTGCCGGACGCGGCGAGTCCGAGGACGATCGAAGCGACGAACGTGGTGTGCATGCCGCCACTATACCCCGCACCCGCAGCGGGTTCGGCGGTTCGGAATCCCGGTCGTTCGGAATCGGGGCCGTGCGGCATGCGCCAGCATCATGCGACCCGACGCGGCGTCGGGAGGCGTCGCGTGGCGTCAGGCGTCATCGCGTGCCCCGTCATCGTCCGCGCCAGGCGCGGTAGCGGGCGATGAGTTCCTGCGTCGAACCATCGTGCGTCGGCTTCGGCGTCGCGCCACCGCGTTCGTTCCCGTGCGCACCGGCGAGTTCGGGAATGATCCGCTTCGCGAGCACCTTCCCGAGTTCGACGCCCCACTGGTCGAAGCTGTTCACGCGCCAGATCGAGCCCTGCACGAACACCTTGTGCTCGTAGAGCGCGATGATTCGGCCGAGCATCCGCGGGGAGAGCTTCTCGCAGAGGAGCGTGTTCGTGGGGCGGTTTCCGGGGAACGTGCGGTGCGGCACCAGCCACTCGGGCGTGCCTTCCGCGCGCACCTCGGTGGGCGTCTTTCCGAAGGCGAGCGCCTCGCCCTGCGCGAACATGTTCGCGAGGAGGATGTCGTGGTGGCTCGGCTTGCCGTCGCCCGCGTCCGCACCGACCTCGTGCAGCGGCTGCGCGAAAGCGATGAGGTCGCACGGTACGGGCGAGGTTCCCTGATGGATCATCTGGTAGAACGCATGCTGGCCGTTCGTACCGGGCTCGCCCCAGATGACCGGGCTCGTCTGCCAGCGGCAGGGCGTCCCGTCGAGCTGGACGCGCTTCCCGTTCGATTCCATCTCGAGCTGCTGGAAGTACGCGCTGAGCCGGTGGAGGTACTGGCAGTAGGGGAGCACGGCGACGGTCTCGCAGCCGAGGAAGTCGCGGTTCCAGATGCCGACGAGGGCGAGGAGGTAGGGCAGGCTCTTCCTCGGCGGCGCCGTGCGGAAGTGCTCGTCCATGTCGCGGAAGCCGGCGAGGAGCTCGCGGAAGTTGTCGGGGCCGATCGCGACCATCGTCGAGAGTCCGATCGCGGAGTCCATCGAGTAGCGGCCGCCGACCCAGTCCCAGAAGCCGAACATGTTGGCGGTGTCGATGCCGAACTTGGAGACCTCCGCGGCGTTCGTCGAGACGGCGACGAAGTGGCGCGCGACCGCGGCCTTATCCTTGAGCCGCGCGAGCGTCCAGGCGCGGGCCGTCTCGGCGTTCGTCATCGTCTCGATCGTGGTGAAGGTCTTCGAACTGACGACGAAGAGGGTCTCCTCCGGGTCGAGTCCGTGGGTCTTCTCGTAGAAGTCCTCGCCGTCGATGTTCGAGATGTAGCGGCACTCGATCGAGCGATCGCTGAAGTCCTTGAGCGCCTCGTACGCCATCACCGGACCGAGGTCGGAGCCGCCGATCCCGATGTTGACGACGGTCCGGATCCGCTTGCCCGTGTAGCCGCGCCACGAGCCGTCGCGCACGGAGTTCGCGAAGCGCTCCATGCGCCCGAGCACCTCGTGGACGTCGGGGATGACGTCGCGGCCATCGACCTTGATGGTGGCGTCCTTCGGCGCGCGCAGCGCGACGTGCAGCACCGCACGGTCCTCGGTGAGGTTGATGTGCTCGCCCGCGAACATCGCCTTCGCGTGTCGCGCGACGCCGCACTCGCCGGCGAGGGCGAAGAGCGCATCGAGGATCTCGCCGTCGAGGAGGTTCTTCGAGTAGTCGAGGTGGATGCCGAGCGCTTCGAACGCGAACTTGCGTCCTCGCGCGCGGTCCTTCGCGAAGGTCTGGCGGAGATCCATCGACTTGCCGCGCTTCGCAAGCGCGGTGAGGCGCTTCCAAGCCTTCGTCCGGTCGGGGGCGACATGCCACGCGGGCACGGTCGGGGCGGGATGCGCTGAGGACGGGCTTGAGGATGAGGTCGAGCCAGCCTTCGCAGACTTCGCCGCCTTCTTCCCGAAACTCTTCTTTGCCGGGAGCTTCTTGGCCTGACTCCTTTTGGCCGGACTCTTCTTGGCCTGACTCTTTTTGGCCGGACTCTTCTTGGCCTGACTCTTTTTGGCCGGGCCCTTCGCCGAACGCGGTGCGGGGGACTTGATGGAACGCTTCGTCGTCTTCTTCGCAGCCATGGGGCGGTTTGTATCGGCAGATTCGGGCTCCGTGTGGGAGGGGAAGATGCCTGAGACCGTCCGCCCGCGCTCGTGGGGCTCTGCTAGTGTGCCGAAGGAAGGTCCATCGGCCTTCCGCATCCGGACCTCCCCATGACCAACGCGCTTCCCACCGCCCGTCTCGCCGCCCTCGGCCAGTCCCTCTGGCTCGACAACATCACCCGCACGCTGCTCGATGCGGGCACGCTGGCGCGGTACATCCGCGACCTCTCGGTCACGGGCCTCACGTCGAACCCGACGATCTTCGAGAAGGCGATCGGCTCGGGCAGCGCCTACGACGCGCAGGTCGCGGAACTCGCCGCGAAGGGGCTCTCGACCGAGGAGATCTTCTTCGCCTGCGCGATCGGCGACCTCACGCGCGCGGCCGATCTCTTCTCCGACATCCATCGGAAGACGAACCGCGTCGACGGCTGGGTCTCGCTCGAGGTCTCGCCGCTCCTCGCAAACGACACGGCGGGCACCGTCGCGCAAGCCGTCGAACTCCATAAGCGCGCGGGTCGCGCGAACCTCTACATCAAGGTTCCGGGCACGCCGGAAGGTTGCCCCGCGATCGAAGAGCTCATCTTCCGCGGCGTTCCGATCAACGTGACGCTCCTCTTCTCGCGCGAGCAGTACCTCGCGTGCGTCGAGGCGTACACGCGCGGCATCGAGCGGCGCGTGGCGGCGGGGCTCGATCCGTTCGTCTGCTCCGTCGCGAGCGTGTTCATCTCGCGCTGGGACCGCGGCACGGCGAAGACGCTGCCCGCGAACCTCCAGAACACCGTCGGCATCGCGATGGCGGGGCGGGTCCTCAAGGCCGCGCTCGACTTCCACACCTCGCCGCGCTGGAAGGCGCTCGCCGCGAAGGGTGCGACCGAGCAGCGCGTCCTGTGGGCGTCGACCGGTACGAAGGATCCCGCGCTCTCGCCGTGCCTCTACTGCGATGTGCTCGGCGCGCCGAACACCGTGAACACGATTCCCGAGGAGACGCTCCTTGCCGTCGCCGAGAAGGGCAACCCTCAGGGTGCGATGGCGCGCGACGGCGTCGCCGCCGAGAAGACGCTCGCCGCGGCGAGCGCCGCAGGCGTCGACCTCGCGAAGCTCGCCGAGACGCTCCAGATCGAGGGCCGCGACAGCTTCAACAAGAGCTGGGCCGATCTCCTCGCGAAGATCTCCTCGAAGCGCGAGGCGCTCGCCGCCGCGCGCTGATCCCGTGCCCACGGCACGAACGGACGACAGGCCAGACACATGCAGAAGAACGGCTTCCTCGACGAACTCACCTGGCGCGGGCTTCTGCACCAGACGACATCGCCTGAACTCGCGGCGCACCTCGCCTCGGGCGTGCGCGCGGGCTACGCGGGGTTCGACCCGACCTCCGACAGCCTCACGATCGGCAACTTCATTCCGATCAAGCTGCTCGCGCACTTCCAGCGCGCGGGCCATCGCCCGATCGTGGTGTCGGGCGGCGGCACGGGCCTGATCGGCGACCCGAGCGGCAAGAGCGCCGAGCGGCAGCTGCAGACCCGCGAGATGGTCGAGCACAATGTCCGCAGCCAGCAGCGGATCTACGACCGCTTCCTCGACTTCTCGGGACCGCGCGCGGCCAAGATCGTCAACAATGTCGACTGGCTGAGCGGCGTGTCGTACCTCGACATGCTGCGCGACATCGGCAAGCACTTCAGCGTGAACCAGATGATCGCGCGCGACTCGGTCGCGTCGCGCCTCGAGGGCCGCGAGCAGGGGATCAGCTACACCGAGTTCAGCTACATGATCCTGCAGGCGTACGACTTCCTGCACCTCTTCC
>JBIIYI010000236.1:0-5098 GCA_044346895.1 Phycisphaerales bacterium | reverse complement strand
CCCTCGATCTGAACGAACACTGCAGGATGTACTCGCTGAAGCCTTCGTAGCGACTCGCCAAGGATCTCAAACCTACGTTCGAAAATCGCCTGAAGGTCGGTGCTCGACATCAGTCGATCGAGATCGATTGTGGCCGTCTTCGAGAGCAGATCATCGATCTACACCTGTGCATCGAGCAGGAGAGCGAGAGGCTCATGCTGCGGCATACACGGGAACCTTCTGGGCGTCGTGGAGGGCACGCCAATGAGGACTTCGCAGCCCGTGCACGCTCAGCACATCGACGCGGCACTGGAAGAGTTGCTCGACCTCTCGATGAAACGCGAGCGCTCGGCGCGCGAGTCCCGGCTGATACTCGCCAAAATCGACGAGCAGATCGAGATCGCTTCGATCACTCGAGAAGTTCCCGACCGCGGCGGAACCCACAATCGCCACCGTGCGCACGCCATGTCTCTGCGCGATGCCGGGAAGCCTCGCAATGCCTTCACGGATCGCGGAAGGCAATGCGTGGAGTCGGGGGTCGAGCGTCGTGCTAGACATTCGAGCATCCTATCCGTCGCTCCCGTTTCGACAAACGATGCACCTCAAAGTCCTCAACCTTCTCGACCTTCTCGGCCAATTCCATGGTGGTTCCGCGGTCGGTGCTTCCTGGCGAGTCGGCTCTCAGAAACGGAACCCCGTCCACATCGGTTTCCATCTGCGTCTCTCAAGCTGAACGCCCAAGCGCCCAGCCTACAGATCTCATTGATTGAACCGATCGCCTTACTTCGTCAACGCGGCCTGCACCGTGCCGGGTGCCCCCGACAAGAGTCGCGCGTCGATTTCCGCCGCAATCCCAGCGACAAACGCGTCGAAGGGCATCTCGCCGAGGTTGGCCTCGACGCCACGCGCGCGCACGCTGACGACGCGATTCTCGGCGTCGCGCGGCCCGACGACCGCCATGTACGGGATCTTCTCCTCGGCTGCGACCTTGATCTTCGCCTGCACGCGATCGTTGCCGTGATCGACGCTCGCACGAACGCCGCGCGTCTTCAGCGCCGCCACGAGTTCGTCCGCGTACGCCGCGCTCTTCTCCGAGATCGGCAGCACGCGCACCTGCTCTGGGCTCAGCCAGCAGGGGAACGCGCCCGCGAAGTGCTCGATCAGGACGCCGCAGAAGCGCTCCATCGAGCCAAACGGCGCGCGGTGGATCATCACCGGACGGTGCGGCTTGTTGTCCTGCCCCGTGTACGAGAGATCGAAGCGAACGGGCAGGTTGTAGTCGACCTGCACCGTGCCCAGTTGCCACGAGCGGCCGATGACATCCTTCACGACGAAGTCGATCTTTGGCCCGTAGAACGCGGCCTCGCCAGGCTCCTCGCTGAACGGCACACCGAGCGTCTTCGCCGCATCGCGGCATGCCTGCTCGGCCTTGTCCCAGTTCGCCGGGTCACCGACGTACTTCGTGCTGTCCGGATCGCGCAGGCCGACGCGCACGCGGTACTCGTGCATGCCGAGCGTCGCGAAGATGATCTTGACGAGTGAAAGGCAACCGAGCACTTCTTCCGCGACTTGATCCTCGCGCACGAAGAGGTGCGCGTCGTCCTGCGTGAAGCCGCGGACGCGCGTCATGCCGTTGAGTTCGCCCGATTGCTCCCAGCGGTAGACCGTGCCGAACTCCGCGAGGCGCACCGGAAGATCGCGGTAGCTGTGCGGTTCGCTCGCGAAGATCTTCGCGTGGTGCGGGCAGTTCATCGGCTTCAGGAGGAAGCCGTTGATGAGCTTGTCCGCGTCCATCACGCGATCCTGCGCGATCACCTCGCGGCCGGTGCGTTCGTTGAGTTCGCGCGCGAACTGCGCGCTCACGCCGTCGATCCGTGCGACGAGTTCGCCGCAGGAACAGCCCGAATCGCAGAGTTTCGCGAGGTCGTCGCCCTCGACGATCGCGGGGAACTGCGACTCCTTGTAGTAGGGGAAGTGTCCGCTCGTCTTGTAGAGATCGAGCTTGCCGATGTGCGGCGTGTAGACCTGGTGGTAGCCCTGCTTGCGGAGTTCTGCGCCGATGAAGTTCTGGAGTTCGTTGCGGACGATCGAGCCCTTCGGCGTCCAAAGGATGAGTCCTTGGCCGACCATCTCATCGATGTGGAAGAGCCGCAGCTGCTTGCCGAGCGTGCGGTGGTCGCGGCGCCGCGCCTCTTCCTGGAGGCGCGCGTACTGCTCGAGTTCCTCCTTGGTCGCGAACGCGGTGCCGTACACGCGCGTGAGTCGATCGAGCTTCTCGTCGCCCTTCCAGTAGCTCGAGGCAAGCGACAGCACCTTGAACGCGCCGATCTTGCCCGTCGCCGGCACGTGCGGGCCGCGGCAGAGGTCTTCCCAGTTCCTGCCGGGTTCGCCGGTCGCGTACCACGAGAGCGACTTCGAGCCCGCCTCGACCGCGCGCTGCGCGTTGTCGAGCTTGAACTTCGAGCCTTCCTTCTCGAGCTTCGCGATGCCGTCCGCGATCGGAAGTTCGTAGCGCGTGAATGGGCGGTTTTCCGCGACGATCTTCGCCATCTCGGCCTCGACCTTCTCGAAGTCGTCGGCGGACATCACCTTCCCATCGGGGAAGAGCATGTCGTAGTAGAAGTTCGTCTCGAGCGGCGGGCCGTACACGAGCTGCACGCCCGGATAGAGCCGCTGGATCGCCTCGGCCATCACGTGCGCGCACGAGTGGCGGAGAAGGTAGAGCGCGTCGGGGCTCACGGTGCCGTCGCGGTTCTTCGCGGTCACGATCGCGACCGACGCGTCCGACTCGATCCGGTGCGCGAGATCGACGAGCTCGCCGTCCTTCGCGAGGTTCGCGCCCGTCGCGCCGACGCGGCCGCCGAGCGCGCTCTTCGCGAGCCCCGCGCCGATCGAGGCGGCGACCTCGCCCACCGTGGGGGCGTTGGCGAACTCCTTGACAGAACCGTCGGGAAGGGTGATCCGGACCATAGGGGTGGCGAGTGTAACCCGTGGTGCGTGCGGGTGTAACCCGTGCTACGTGCGGGTGTAACCCGTGAGAGATGCGGGTGTGACCCCGGCGCGCGCGGGCGGTACCCTGCGCGGATGCCGTTTGCGCCCGTCGCGTTCGTCGTTGCGCTCACTCCGTGCCAGGCCGCCGAGACCGCGCTGGCGGCGCCGGCCGCGCGCGTCGTCGCCGTCGACCGCGACAACATCGAGATCCGGGAGTCGTGCGTGCTCGCATTTCCGCGTCCGGTCGCCGACGTCGACGGCAACGGGGTCGTGCGGATCGTCGCGGACGGGATCACCGTCGACCTCGCGGGCGCGACGCTCGATTCCGGGCTTTCCCGAGGCGAGGCGCCCGCGACGCCCGAGCGCTTCGCAGGGCAGGGGATCGTGGTCGCCGCGAAGGGCGTCACGCTGCGCAACGGGGCCGTGCGCGGATTCAAGGTCGGGATCTCGGGCGAGTCGTGCGACCGCTCGACCTTCGAGCTGCTCGATGTTTCCGACAACTACGCGCAGTCGCTCCGGTCGACCCCCGAGAAGGAGGATGCGGCGGACTGGCTCTACCCCCACGAGAACGACCGGGGCGAGCAGGTCGCGCAGCATGGCGCGGGGCTTTCGATCTCGAACGCGCGCGACGTCGTCGTGCGCGAGGTGCGCGCCCGGCGCACGCAGAACGGCATCGCGCTTTCGTCGGTGCATCACTCGCGCGTCTACGACAACGACTGCTCGTTCCTCTCGGGATGGGGCCTCGCGATGTGGCGCTCCTCCGACAACGTGATCTGCCGAAACGCGTTCGACTTCTGCATCCGCGGCTACTCGCACGGGGTCTACAACCGGGGCCAGGATTCCGCGGGAATCCTGATGTTCGAGCAGTGCTCGCGCAACGTCGTCGCGCTCAACAGCGCCACGCACTGCGGGGACGGCGTCTTCGGATTCGCCGGCCGCGAGGCGCTGGGCGAGAAGCCCTCGCCCTCCTCGAGGATCGACTTCGACGCCGAAGGGAGGGCCAATCTCGACGCCTGGTATCGGGGTCGCGGCTCGAACGGCAACCTCTTCGCGCTGAACGACCTGTCGTACGCCGCGGCGCACGGACTGGAGATGACGTTCAGCTTCGACAACACCGTCGTCGCGAACCGCTTCTGCGAGAACGGGATCAACGGCGTCTGGTTCGGCTACGCGCGCGACTCGCGCATCCTCGGGAACGAGTTCGAGCGGAACGTCTCGGGCGACGTCGCCGCCGAGCACGCCCAGCGCGTGCGCGTCGCGCGCAACACGTTCCGCGGGAGCCGCGCCGGCGTCGCGTTCTGGGATGACGAGGACCCGGGCCTCGCGAAACTGCCCTGGACGGTCGCGAACGGCGGCGCGTGCATCGGGAACGCGGTCGTCGAGAACCGCTTCGCGGACGAGGGAATCGCGGTCGAGCTGCGCGGCGCGCGCGAGACGGTCGCGATCGGGAACGCGTTCGAGAAGTGCGTGCAGGAGATCGTCGAGCGCGAGGTCCCGGCGGGCGCGGCGAAGGTCGACCCCGCCGAGTCCGACACGGCGAAGGCCGATCCCGCCGAGTCCGACACGGCGCGCGCCGTCGACCTCGACTTCGCCCGGCTGATCGCGCCGCTCGATGCGCTGCCCGGAAAATCGCGTCCGGTCGGCGCGCGAATGTCGCTGCGCGGCCGCGACAGGATCGTCATGGGCCCGTATGGTCCGCAGGAGCCGGCCGCGACCGGGCATCCCGCGTCGCCTTCGGCCGCAACGCCGGCAGCATCCGCCGCACCACCGAAGGAGCAAGCGCCGTGATCTGTCCCTTCTGCAAGGCCGACGACGACAGCGTGATCGACTCGCGCGAGGCCGATGGCGGCACGGCCGTGCGCCGGCGCCGCGAGTGCAACCAGTGCGGGCGCCGGTTCACGACGTACGAGCGCTTCGAGCGCGCCGACAAGCTGACGGTCGTGAAGCGCGACGGTACGCGCGTTCCGTTCAACCCCGACAACGTGATGCGCGGCATCCTCGCCGCCTGCGGGAAGCGCCCGATCTCGGCCGAGCGGAAGGCGCAGATCGTGCGCGAGATCGAGGACGGCCTCAACCGCGAGTTCGAGCGCGAGGTGCCGTCGGTCGAGATCGGCCGGCGCGTCGCCGC
>JBIIYI010000235.1:0-5126 GCA_044346895.1 Phycisphaerales bacterium | reverse complement strand
CCATCTCGGCCCACCGCGATTCACTCGCGGTGAGGCCGAAGAAAGCGAGCGAGAGCGGGCACCTGAAGCGAAGCTTCAGCAGCCCGCAAGTCGCGAGCGCTCAAAGCACGTCGCGAGCGCTCAACTCACGTCGCGAGCGCTCAAACAACGAATTCCACGTTTGCACGCAGGGCGCCAGCACATGGCGTCCTGCGTGTTTCTGCAATGGGCACGCGGCCCGAAATGCGACGCGCCGCCCGATATCGGGCGGCGCGTCGCGTTGATTTCCACGCTTCGGCCACGGAGGCGCGCGTCACGCCGCCTTGCGCTGCGCCTTCGTCAGGCGCTCGATCGCGTGCACGATCTGCTCGCCGACCACGCGCTGGTGGTTCGGATTGAAGTCGAAGTCGAACGACACGCCGGCGTAGATGCGGTGCGTGCTGTCCATGTGGGTGTGCACCACGCGCGCGGAGCAGCAGATCGGGACCGGCATGATGTCGCCAAGCGTGAAGCGGATCCAGAAGAGGCGATGCCGCGAGAGCACCGCGGCGTCCTGCGGCTCGACGAGCACGCCGAGACCGCCGCCGCCGAGATTGACGAGCGTCGCCGAGAATCCGGGGCCGACCGTCGGAAGGAGATCGTCGCTCGGCGCCATCGGCTTCTCGCCCGCAAGCGCCGCGCGGAAGGCGATCTCGCTCGCGCGCTGCGCGGGGATCACCGAACGCGGCTCGAGGAGCGGCCACAGCTCGACCTTCGGAAGATTGATCGCGGCCACGTCGACGCGCGTCGAGCGGCGCAGGCAGCGCTCGACGTGGTCCGGCAGCGTCAGCCGCACCGCACGGTGCGACCGCGGGTACGGCGCGCGCGGCTGCCAGGCGCCGAGCACCTTCGTGCGGAACATCCAGCGGTTCTGCCCGATGGCGATGGCGCCGACGATCTCGGTGCCCGTGGGCAGCTCGACCGCGCGGCCAAGCGCGAACGGAAGGTCGACCGCCATCTCGGTGTCGTTGAGGTCGAGCACGCGGACGCGCCAGACGAGGTCGGTCGCGCCGAGCACGGCCTCGTCGTCGGTCCCGTCGCGCGCGACGGCGATCTCGATGGCGCCTTCACGTGCGCGCAGCTGCTCGAGCGAGCGCCGCCATTCGGTGGTTCTTGATCTTGAAGCCGGCATTCGTGCACTCCTGGCGCGCGGCGCTCCGTGGTTCGGAACACCCCCGGCTCCGCGGGATCGACTGAGCCGATCCTCCGGCGGAACCCGGTCCTTGCGCACAACGACAACTGCCGCCGCCGCGCCGCTCTTTCAATCGGCACGCGCGAGGCGCGGGTTTTGTCGCAATGCCGCACGAAGCCGCACAACGAGCGAATGGTGGGAATCGGCCCCGCTCCTCCCGCCCGAAGCGCCCCCGTATCGGACCCGGTAGAAGGTGTCCGCGATCGCGCCGAACGCCTCGCCGACCGCACGGTCGCGCTCGGCGAGCCGCGCGGCCCACGCCTGCGGCGTGAGATGCCCCGGTTTGGCGAGGCCCGCGCGCGCGAGGAGATCGAGCGCCTCGATGTAGAACGCGGCCTCGCGCAGGAGCCGCCGCTGCTCGGCCCGAGTCGACCCCCCGAGCCGCAGCCGAGCGCGCAGGCGGCGACGGCGGAGCGCCACGATGAGGACGGCGAGCAGCGCCGTCGAGAGGCCGACCGCGATCGTCGCGAACCACGCGCCACCCGCGCGGCCGAGCGAGAGGTCGAGCGCCAGCGCGCGCATCCGGGCGAGCGCCGCCTCGAGCCGCTCGCCGATCGCGTCGCGCCACCCTCCCTGGAGCCGCGACGCGTAGGTCGACTGCACCGACGCGTCGTAGCTGACCACGCGCGAGTTCCACAGGAACTCGAGGCTTCCGTAGATCCAGCGGAATCCGTCCATGAAGGAGCGGTTGCGCTCCTGCATCTCGACGAGGCTCTCCTCCGGCGTCGCGTCGACGGCCATCCACGCGTCGCGCCCGGTGCGCACCTCGACCCACGCGTGCGCGTTCGACTCGCGCACGATGTAGTGCGCGGCGTTGTCGTCGTACTCGATCGCGATGAAGCCGGTCACGATGCGCGACGGGATTCCGAGCGACCTCAGCACGGCGCACAGGCCGCTCGCGAAGTACTCGCAGTGCCCGGAGCGGTAGCGCGTGAGGAAACTGAGGATCGGATCCTCGCCCTCGACGCGCGGGAGGCGCGAGAGATCGGTGGTGTAGGTGAAGTTCGCGCGCATGTAGGCCGCGATCGCGCGCGCGACCTCGCGGCCCCAGACCGCACGCTCCTCCTCCGACGACGATGCGTCCGGTCGCGGCGGGAGGCTGGCGGACGCCGGGAGCTCCGCGAGGATCGACTCGGCGACGGGTCGGACTTCCGCGATCGGGAACGAGAGGTTGCCCGAGCGGGAGGCGCTGCCCGACGCGAGGGCCGAGAGCATGTCGGCCGACGGCTGCGGCTGCACGCGCAGGCTGTAGTTCCAGTAGCGGCCGGTCCGGTCGCGCGAGACGTCGCGCAGGACGAGCGTCGACGGATCGACCGACACCGAGCGCGGCTCGCTGGTCGCGATCGCGATCGGCGCGTACACCGAGAAGATCGTGACGGTCGCGTACGAGCGCATCTCGATCTCGATCGTCGAGACCGCGCCCGTCGCCTCCTGCGTGCCGCGCGCGAGCGACGCGAACGCGCCGTCCTCGGGCGTGCGCACGGTGCGGATGCCGGCCTCCGCGCGCTGCGGCACCCAGCGCTCGCCCGACGGGTCGTACCACCCGAGCACCGCGCCGCGCAGGAGCAGCGGACGCAGCATGCGCCGCGGCGAACCGTCGGGATCGATCCACCGGACGCTGAAGAGCTCGCGCCGGCTCTCGGTGATCCGATCGCCGCGGCGGAGGCGGATCTCCTCGTTGAATCCGGTGGTTGCACCGGGTCCGCGCCCGCCCACGCTGCCGATGTCGGCGAAGCGCGGGAAGAGGATGAAGACCGCCACGCCGACCGAGAGGACGACGAGGATCGACGCCGCGACGAGCCCGCGGAACTGCGGCACCGCGCGGCGTCCGACCACGATCTCGAGCGGCGGCGCGAAGCCCGCGCGCGCCCCGGCGTCCGACGAGGCGTCGCCGGGCGCCGCGCCGGAAGCCTCGCGCGAGCGACGCGCCTCGTCGGCGCTGCGCGCGAGGCGCCAGAGCATCGCCGACCAGATCGACACGCACGCGTAGACGACGATCAGGACGCCGAAGGCGAACTGCACGCTCTGCAGGCATCCCGCGATGACGAGCATCGTCGAAAGCGCGAAGCGCTGCCGCTCCTCGCTCGCCGTGCGGCGCGCGAACAGCTTCGCCAGCAGGATCCACGCCATCGCGCGACCGAGTGCGCCCATCGCGTCGGCGAGTTCGCCCGTGGCGATGAACCGGAACGCCTCCCAGCCGATCGCCGCGACCACGAGCGTGTTCGCGGCCCAGTCGGGCAGCGTCCGGCCGCGCGGACCTTCGGTGACGTACCAGCTGAGCACCGCGAGGACGACGCCGGTGAACAGCATCCCGAAGTCGACTTCGGCGATCGAGAAGGCGACGATCGCGACGAGCGCCTGCAGGAAGCTCGCGATCCTGTGCTGGCGGAGGAGGGTCATGCGGCGGCCTCCCCGCTCGAGGCGCGCGCCGAGGGGTCTTCCCCCGCCGGAGCACGGTCCGCCGCGCCGCGCGCGTCCGGCTGCCCGACCGACCGCTCGACCAGCTGCTCGAGCTGGCGGGCCGTGAAGTGCCATGCGTTCGCGGGCGCGATCGAGGTTTCCGCGCGATCGGGATGGATCACGATCGCGGTCGAGCGCTCGTCGCTCGTCGAGAGTCCGCTGCCCGCGGCGCGCGGAAGCTCGAGGTCGATCGCGGCGAGCATCGACATCAGCTTCTCGCGGTGGAAGTGCCCGCGGCGCAGGGCGACCGGCGGCGTCGCGACTCCGGCGATCGAGAGCGCGTACTCGTAGCCGAGCCGATCCGCGAGCGCGAGGAAGCTCGCGGCGAGGACGATCGCCTGCTCCTCGAGCGCGCGCGCGTCCTCGCCATCCGCGACGCGCAGCGCGGAGGTCGGGCGCGAGAGGTCGAGCAGCACGCGCACGCGCGGCGGCACGCTGCGGCTGCGCTCGATGCTCGCGAGGCGTCCAGTGCCCGCGAGGCGCTTCCACGCGATCTGCCGGATGCTGTCGCCGGGCCGGTACTCGCGCACGCCGAAGAAGTCGTCGCTTCCGCCGGATTCACCCGAGATGCGCTGTCCGCCGACACCGCCCGAGGTGACGCGCGAGAGGATCTCCTCGCGCAGCGCGCGGACCTCGGGATGGATCAGGACGTCGGCGGGCTGCTCGAAGCGCAGCGACTTCTGCAGGAGGTCGAAGGGAAACGTCGAGCGCACCTCGAAGCGCCCGAGCCGCGCGGTGCCGCGCCGCGTGGGACGGAAGACCGCCTCGGCGTGGACCCGATCGCCGGGTCCGACGTGCAGCACCCACGCCTCGCCGGCGAGCGCGAGCGAGCCCGCCAATCCATCGCGGTTTCCGCGCGCGACGGTCGCGTCGACCTCGGCGACGTGGAGGTCGAACGCCGGAAAGAGGCGCGACGTGTTGCGGATCTCGTAGCGGACGAGGAGCGGTTCGCCCACGCGGCCCCGGCGCGGCTCGACCCGCAGCGCGCGCAGCGGCATCAGCATCCAGCCGCTCACGATGCCGGAGGCGACCAGCGCCGCGAGCAGGCAGGCGAACACCCAGACGAGGAGGTTGTTCGGCCGCGATCCGGCCGCGATCCCGATCGCGAGCACGACCGCCGCGTACACGAGCCCCGCGCGCACGACGCGGGTCCGGCGCTTCGGGTTGTCGTGGAGGACGGGCATCCGCGCATTGTGGCGGCGACCGCATGGAAAGGCGAGGGAACCGCGGGAAATCGGGGACCGATCGCAGGCGGCCGGGAGTCGGGGTGCGCCGCGCGAGCCGCGCGAACCCCGCGAGCCCTGCGAACCCCGCGAGCCCTGCGAACCCCGCGAGCCCTGCGAGCCCTTCGAACAACGGAGTGCCGCCGGCGGGCGCGCCTACGCCAACCGCCACGCCGTGCGAGGACCGACATCGATCGGCGCGGGTGCGCCCGGGATCTCGACGCCGCGCACCA
>JBIIYI010000234.1:0-5150 GCA_044346895.1 Phycisphaerales bacterium | reverse complement strand
CTGCGGCAGGCGGCCCTTCGAGGGTGCGAAGTCGATCGCGGAACTCGTCGTCCAGAAGACGATGACCGATCCGCCGCGGCCCCGTCAGTTCGCGCCGTCGGTCGACGCGGATCTCGAGGTGATCGCGCTGCGGTTGCTCGCAGCCGACCCGACGCGCCGCTACGACACGGCGGATGCGCTCGTCGAGGATCTGACCCGTCGCATCGACGGGCGGCCGATCCTCGCGCGCGGCGACAGCGTCGCGTACGTCGTGCGCAAGACGCTCCGTCGGCACTGGATTCCCGCGACGGCGGCTGCGGTGCTCGCGCTCACGGTGGTCGTCTCGGGCGTGTTCCTCTACTTCGCGTATCGGAACGCCGAGCGCGAGCGCGTGCGCAGCGAGCGCACGCTCGCAAGCTTTCAGAAGGCGCTCGGATCGGCCAATCCCGAGACGGGTGCGGGCTCGAGCTCGATGGGCATCGACGACTTCCTCGGCCTCGTCGAGCAGCAGGTCAGCATGGAGCTGCGCGACGAGCCGTACCAGCTCGCGGGCGTCCTGCGCACGCTCGGACTGGTGCACCTTGGCTTCGACGACGCGGTGCGCGCACGTACCGCGATCGAGGAGGCGCACCGCGTGCAGGAGGCTGGATTCCGCGAGGGGAGGATCTCGGCCGCGCAGTTCGCGGAGACCGAGTTCGCCCTCGCGCGGCTGCGCTACTACCTGCAGGATCTCCCGGGAGCCGAGGCAAGCTACCGCCGCGCGCTCGCGCTGCGCGAGGCGTCGCTCGGCGAGGCGGACGTCGACACCGTCGAGACGCTTCGGCATCTCGCCACCACGCTGCGCGCGCAGCAGCGGCTTGACGAGGCGCAGGAGGTGCTCGAGGAGGCGATCCGACGCTGCGCGCGATTCCCGAAGACGCCGCAGGCGGAGGTGATCCGCGTGGGCGTCCTGCATGGTCGTGCGACGCTGACGCTCGCGCGCGAGGATGTCCAGAACGCGGTCGTCCAGTACCAGGAGGCGCTGGACGGACTGCTTGAGATCGTGCCGCCCGACGACTGGCGCGTGGGCCGTACGCGCTACAACCTCGCCCGCGTCCAGAACCGCGTGGGCGATCTCGACGCGGCGTTCGTGAACGCCACCGAGGCCGAACGAATCCTCCGGGAGAAGAAGGGCGCGGAGGCGCTGATGACGCGCGAGGCGAGGACGCTGCTCGAGACCGTTCGGACCATGCGGGATCGCCGCGATCGGCCCATCGAGGCGCCCGATCCCGTCGAAGGTGCGGCGGACGGCGACCCAGCGGAGGTTGGCGAGGCCGACTCCGCTGGTGCGAGCGCAGGTGGGGCGCGTTCGATCAGCGGCGGCGGCGGCTGAGGCGACCCGTCAGGCCGCCGATCGCAAGCAGCGCCACGGCGCCCGGCGCGGGGACGCCCTGGCCGCTGAAGCCGCTGATGCTGATCGTGTAGTTGCCGCCCGGGCTCTGGCCGGTGGCGTTCCAGCCCGCAAGTTCGGCCTGGTTTCCGAAGCGGATCTGGCCCGGGACGTTGAGATCGCCCCAGATCGGGTCGCCGCCGGTCGTGAACGGGTTCGTTCCGAAGGCGGTGATCGCGATGAAGTAGAGGCCGGGAGCGTTCACGATGAAGCCCGAGCCGTCGTTCGCGGCGGGGCCGACGAAGGAGCCGGAGACGTCCTCGTTCGCGTCGTTGTTGGCGAGGAGGCCGAACGCCTTCATCGAGCCGGGAATCCCCTCGGCTCGGAAGAGGAACAGTTGCGAGTCGAACCCCGCCGAGCCGCCGCTTGGCCCACCCACCGTCGACATCTTCAGGATGCCGGGGTTCTCGAGGCGGATCAGGTACATGTCGATGACGTCGGGCCCGCCGCCGACGAGCGGGTAGGTGCCGAGCGTGCCCGTGATCGACGTGATGGGGCCTCCCGTCGAGACCGGCTGCGCGGTGTTCGCGCCACCCTTGGCATCGTCGATCAGGTCGCCTTCCCAGGATGGACCGAACGCGAGGGCCGACGAAGCGGTCGCCGACGCGAGGACGGCGGCGAGAAGGGCGAGGGAGGCCGCGGGGCTGTGGTGGGACATGGGGAACCTCGGAAAGGCGATGGTCGGGCATCGACTCCGGGAGGAGCGAGCGGCCCGACTCGGGGCGCGAAGCGGAACGTGCCGGGATGAACGGAGGGGACGGGACGAACGAGGGATGACGCCGGCGTGGGGAACGGAACAGCGTCGGGGACGGGAGCGGGGATGCACGAGCATCGCGCGTGGACGCGCGCGGTTCGCTCGCCCGGCGCGCCGGGATTGGAACGTGTCGAGTATGGCGCTTCCCGTCGCGTTTCCAAACTTTTTCCGTCGCGCTTCGCCGGAACTTTTCTCTCAGCCTTTTGCGCCAGAGGCACTTGGGTGTGACTGCGGAAGGCCCTATAGTGTCGGTTCTGTCACCGCCTGCCGCGATTCAACCGAGCGGCGGCGCTCCGGCAGACTCCGCACCGGCCTGCAACTCCGATCGACGGAGCGGGCCCGAAGAGCAGTGCGCGACAACGCGCGACAGTCTGGTTCGACGACCCCGGCGGGACCGGAGGAACTCGGCAACCTCTGCCGGGTGCTCCCACCACCTCACCGGGTCGCTCTCCGACCCTGCGAAAGGACGTTCGAGGACTTTCATGTCTCAGGTTCTCCCTCCCGCGACTCCGATCAGCACGCACGGCAACGCGAACGGCAACGCGACGCAGCCCGCGAACGCCAGCATGGCCCGCGTCAAGGCCGGCATCGATCCGTGGACGGTCGATGACGCCGCCGACCTCTACAACCTCCGCGGTTGGGGCAAGGGGTTCTTCGAGATCTCGAAGTCGGGCCAGGTGCTCGTGCGCCCAACGCGCACGCCCGGCCGGGAGGTCAACCTGTTCGACGTCGTGAAGGGGCTTCGCGAGCGTGGCCTGCGCACGCCGGTCCTCCTGCACTTCACCGATCTCCTCCACCGGCGCCTCCGCGATCTCCACGACGCGTTCGACGTGGCGATCAAGGAGAACGGCTACAAGGGCAAGTACAACGCCGTCTACCCGATCAAGGTGAACCAGCAGCGTCGCGTGGTGCATGACATCCGCGAGTGCGGTGCGCAGTACGGGTTCGGCCTCGAGGTCGGCTCGAAGCCTGAATTGCTCGCGGTCATGGGCCTCACGAGCGATTCGCCCGAGCGCCTCATCATCTGCAACGGCTTCAAGGAAGACCGCTACATCGAGTTCGTCACGCTCGCGGCGAAGCTCGGTCGCACGATCATCCCCGTCATCGAGAACCTCGCGGAACTTCGCCTGATCGTGAAGTACGCCGAGAAGTACCAGATCCGTCCGAAGATCGGCGTGCGCGTGAATCTCGCGACGCCGGGGGCCGGGCGCTGGCGCCACTCGTCGGGCGTGAAGGCGAAGTTCGGCCTCTCGCTGACCGAGGTGATCGACGTGCTCGAGTATCTGCGCGCGCGCGGCATGGAGGATTGCCTCCAGCTCCTGCACTGCCACATGGGTTCGCAGATCCACGACATCCGCCAGGTCTCGACCGGCGTGAACGAGCTCGCGCGCATCTACACCGAACTTGCGAAGATGGGCGCAGGCATGCGCTATCTCGACGTCGGCGGCGGTCTCGGCATCGACTACGACGGAAGCCAGACGAACTTCGAGTTCTCGACGAACTACACGCTGCAGGAGTACGCGGCGAACGTCGTCTACAAGATCATGTCGGTCTGCGACGAGGAAGGCATTCCGCATCCGACGATCGTCACCGAGTCCGGCCGCGCCATGGTCGCGCAGCAGAGCGTGCTCGTCTTCGATGTGCTCGGCGCGAATCGCCTCGATCGGTTCACCGTGCCGCCGTCGCTCGAGAGCGTCTCCAAGGACGAGCACGGAGAGGTGCCGCGCCCGATCGTCGACCTCTTCGAGGCGTACAACACGGTCACGGAGCGTCGTCTCCTCGAGTGCTACCACGATGCGCTCCAGTCGCGCGACGAGGCGATGAACCTCTTCTCCGTCGGCTACATGAGCCTCGAACACCGTGCGCTCGCCGAGCGGATGTTCTGGGCGACGTGTGCGAAGGTGCGCGACAAGGCGAAGGACATGCCGAGCATGCCCGAGGAACTCGAGGATCTCGAGTCGAACACCACGGACACCTTCTTCTGCAACCTGTCGATCTTCCAGTCGCTCCCCGACATCTGGGCGATCAACCAGCTGTTCCCGATCATGCCGATCCACCGTCTCGACGAGCGCCCGACGCGCAAGGCGACGATCGCCGACATGACGTGCGATTCGGACGGCAAGATCGACCGCTTCGTCGACGATCACGACGTCAAGAAGTGGGTGGAGCTGCACGACATCAAGGACGGCGACGAGTACTTCCTCGGCGCGTTCCTCGTCGGCGCGTACCAGGAGACGCTCGGCGACCTCCACAACCTGTTCGGCGACACGCACGTCGCGCACATCCGCCTCGACGACAACGGCAACTGGTGGATCGACGAGATCGTCGAAGGCGACAGCGTGCGCGAAGTGCTGCAGTACGTGCAGTACGACGTGAATCGACTTGGCCAGGCGATCCGCCACGAGTGCGAGCGCGCGGTGCGCGACAAGCACATGTCGGTCGCCGAGTCGAACGCGCTCGTGCGCAACTACGAGTCGGGCCTCGCGGGCTACACCTACCTCGAGGCGGAGAACGGCGCGGCGATGTAGGAGCGCTCGCGGTTGAGCGCTCGAGCGCGGCTCTTGCCGCGCCCTCGCTCTGGCCGGCTCCCCTCGGAGTGAATCCGAGGGGGCCGAGGTGGTG
The DNA here is from genome assembly GCA_044346895.1 of Phycisphaerales bacterium. Taxonomy (GTDB): domain Bacteria; phylum Planctomycetota; class Phycisphaerae; order Phycisphaerales; family SM1A02; genus QWPT01. The sequence goes on along the minus strand of JBIIYI010000234.1, from coordinate 366 downwards.
TCGTGTTTGGGCGAACGCGTATCGGAGCGCTCGCAACCGGCGGGCTGCTGAAGCTTCGCTTCAGGTGCCCGCTCTTGCTCGCTTTGGCGTGCATGGCGTCCTGCTCTGCGCGTCGCTGGCGTCGTGGGATGAGGCGGCACGGAGTGCTCGGAAGGCGGACAGCAATCTCAACTGAGTTTGTTTGCAAGCAGTGCTGCGCTCGAGGGAAGTCCGCATCGACGTAGTGAGTTCGCGTACTCGTTTCGCGTAAGTGGCGGTGCTGTGAGCGCAACGCGGTGTGTTTCGAGTGCCGCCATGCTCGCTTTCGGATGCGCGCCTAGGAGTCGAAGCATCAGTTCATCGGGCGTTACTGCGGCGATTCCGATG
>JBIIYI010000233.1:0-5155 GCA_044346895.1 Phycisphaerales bacterium | reverse complement strand
AGCGCTCACACCACGGCCCGCCGCGATTCACTCGCGGCGAGGCCGACCAGAGCGAGGGCGCGGCAAGAGCCGCGCACGAGCGCTCAAACTCGAGCGCTCCAGCCACGACGCAGCGCTACAGACTCGTCCTGCCCTTGAGCGCGTCGCCGAGCACCGCCGGATTCGCGAACTCCAGTTGCGAGCCGCTCGGCAGGCCGCGCGCCAGACGCGTCGAACGCACCCCGCGCTCCCCCGCTTCGCGCGCGATCCAGAGCGCCGTGGTGTCGCCCTCGAGATCCGGATTGAGTCCGAGGATGATCTCGCCCACCGCCGTCCCGCGCGCGTTCTTCGAGGGATCCTCGATGCGCGCGATCAGCGTCGACAGCGTGATCCCCTCGGGGCCGATGCCCGCGAGCGGATCGAGCCGTCCGAGCAGGACGTGGTAGACGCCGCGATAGAGCCCGGTCTTCTCGAGCGCGAGCATGTCCTTCGGCTGCTCGACGACGAGCACCGTCGACGCGTCGCGCCGCGGATCCGCGCAGATCGGGCATGGATCGCCGTCCGAAAGGCTCCAGCAGACTCCGCAGTGACGCACCGTGCGCTTCACGGCCTCGACCGCGCGCGCGAGCTCGAGCGCCTCCGACGCCGGCTGCCGCAGCACGTGAAAGGCCAGCCGCTCGGCGCTGCGCCGGCCGATCCCCGGCATCGACGCGAAGGCATCGATCAGGCGACGGACGGATTCCGGATAGGCGGCGTTCGACATGGGTTCCTCGCGTGCGTGACGGCGGCCCGACGCCCGGTCAGGTCAGTTTCTCGAGCATGCCCGGCGGGAGATCGATGCCGCTCTCGGAGGCTGCGCGGCCGAGTTCCTCGGCCATGCGGGCCCGCGCCCGCAGGAGCGCGTCGTTGACCGCCTCGGCGACGAGGCGGTTGGCGTAGGACTGGTCGGACTCGCCGCCCGCGGCGAGACCGCGGAAGACCGACGGATCGAGCGTCACGCTGTCGATGCGCAGGTCGCAGTAGGCGACCGCGCGCACCGCGCCGCCGCCCGCGCTGCCCTCGACGCGCGTGGTCGCGAGACGGGCGCGCACTTCCTCCATCTTCGCCTGAAGGCGGGGCAGATCCTTCAGCATCCCGGCCATCTGAGTCGCCTGCTTCAACTTGTCGAACATGCCGTCTCCTTCATCGGCCTCCCGGCCGTGGGTCACTCGCCTTCGTGTTCCATCGCCTCGAATCCGAAGCCACCCGCGTCGGCGAGTCCCGAGTCGGCTCCGCCGTCCTGGGTCGGACGATCCGCTGCGCCCCCCGAGCGCCCGGCGGACGCGTCGGCGGCATCGATCGTCACGCGCGGCGTCACGGCCACGATGCTCGCATCGAGGAGTTCCGCGGCGCGGCGCACGATCGGATCGTTGCGCACGCTCGGATCGTCGGGCAGGATCATCTTCGGACGAGGCGCGGCTCCGGGCGTCTCGCGCCGGTCGAGCGTCAGCCGAAGCGGCCGCCCCGCGGCGCGCGAGACGAGCGTCCGGATCGGATCCGGGTTCGTCGCGAGGTAGCGGCCGGGCCCATCGTCGGCGCGCACCGCCACACGGACGGCGTCGCCGGTGAACTCGACGATCTCGATCTGCTCGAGGAGCGCCTGATCCTTCGGGTTCAGCGCCGCGACCGCGAGGAGCCGCTTGCGGAGTTCGACGAGATCTCCCGCCTGCACGACCGCCGGCGAGGCGGCAGCGGCGACGGAGGTCGCCGTGCGCGGCGTCGCGTGCGGCTGCTGCGTCGACGGACCGCCATCCGGCGCCCGGACGGGCGTCGATGCCGCCGCAGGCGCTCGCTGTACGGGCGCGGCTGAACCGGCGGCGGAAGCCGTACCGAAGGTCGGCCCGGGCGCGCGCGGCGCACCCGGGTCACCGGCTTTTTTTGGGTCGGAACCGCTTCCAGCGCCCGCACCCGCGAGGAGCGCCGCGCCGCCTGCGAAGCGCGTCGCGAGCGCAAGGCGCGCGAGGCACGCGTCGTAGAGGGCGCGCGGCGCGCTCGAACCGCGCGCGTTGCGGGCGGTCGCGTCGCACAGCGCGATCGCATGCGCGGCGAAGGCCGCATCGCTCTGCGCGGCGATGCGCGCCACGCGATCCTTCATCGACTCGGCCACCTCGAGGAGGTCGCTGTCGTTCCCGGCCGCCGCGGCGACGAGGATCCAGCGGAAGCGCTCGGCGAGCAGCTCGAGCGCCTGCTCGACGCCGCTGCCGCGCTCGAGGAGGCGCGCGCCGTGCTTCAGCGCGTCGGCCGTCCGCTCGCACACGCACGCATCGACGATGTCGAGCAGGATCTCGTCATCCGGAAGCCCGAAGACCTGCTCGACCACCGCGCTGTCGACCTTCCCGGTCGCGGCCGCGAGCAGCCGGTCGAGGAGCGACAGGCCGTCGCGCATCGAGCCGTTCGCGAGGCGCGCGACCTGCAGCAGCACGTCCTCCGTCACCTCGGCGCCCTCGCCGCGCGCGACCGCGCCGAGATGCGCGGCGATCTGCTTCGTCGGGATGTTGCGGAAGTCAAAGCGCTGGCAGCGCGACTGGATCGTCTGCGGCACCTTGTGCGGTTCGGTCGTGCACAGGATGAACTTCACGTGCGCCGGCGGCTCCTCCATCGTCTTGAGGAGGGCGTTGAACGCCGGCGTCGTCAGCATGTGGACTTCGTCGATGATGTAGATGCGGTACCTGCCGCGCGTCGGCGCGAGTCCCGCGCCGGCGATCAGGTCGCGCGCATCGTCGATGCCGCGGTTCGAGGCGCCGTCGATCTCGATGACGTCGAGATCCTCGCCGCGCAGGATCGCGTTCCCGATCTCCTCGCCTTCGGCGAGCGCGCCGTCCTGGTTGAGTGCCCGCGCGAAGATGCGCGCCATCGACGTCTTGCCGACGCCGCGCGTCCCGCAGAAGAGGTAGGCGTGGGCGGTGCGGCCGGTCGCGATGGCGTTCTGGAGCGTGCGCGCGATCGGCTCCTGCCCCACCACCTCGCTGAAGTCGCGCGAGCGGTAGCGCCGGGCGAGCACGGTGTAGGCCTTCGGGCCCGCCGACGCGGTCGAGACTTCCGGAGCGGAGGTTGTGGCACCCTTCTTCGCCATCGGTTGCTCGCCGTCACCCGTCGCGGTCACCGTCACCCGTCACCATCGACCGCCTGCGCAAGGAGGCCGGGCCCCGATGCGGGCGCCCGACTCGGCGCCCGACTCGGCTCCCGACTCGTTCTGGAAGCCGCTTGGAACCCGCACACGATCGAATTCTCCGGAGCCCCTGAAGACGGCCAGGCGACCGTCGGCTCGGACCGAAACGCTTATGGCTGCTGCGGTCAAGCCCTGACCAGGTTCACGGCCGACCCGCCCGCCGGGCCCGGCCGTCTTCGGAGGCTCCGAGAAGACGAGATGGTAGCGCGAAGCACGCATCGTGTCTTCGTAGAATCCGGCCCATGGACACTCCGGCGTCAGGATCGGCAGCGCTGTCACCCTCGCAGGATTCCGAGGGCGCGACCCGTCACCCCGCCTCGGGCGTGCAGCGGCCCGCGGGCGTTCGCCTCGTCCTCCTCGCCACGCGGCTCCTCTTCATGGCGTTCGTGCTGGCGGCGCCGGCGCTGGTCGTCGCCAGCAGCATCGACCCGACCAAGACCGAGTCCTTCCCCCTGACGCTCGTCGTCGGACTCACGATCGCGACCGGCGCGATCGGCATCGTCGTCGTCGTCGTCGACGCGATGACGCCGAACAAGCGGCTCGCCTCGATCTTCGGAATCTACCTCGGCATCTGCCTCGGACTCGTCGGCGCGTTCGCGATCGGCACGCTGCTCGACTCGATCATCGCCGCGTGGCAGCTGAAGGAGACGCAGGCCGCGATCTACATCGACCTCGCGAAGGTCTCGATCGGCTGCGTCCTCTGCTACATCGCGGTCTCGGTCGTCATGACGACGAAGGACGACTTCCGCCTCGTGATCCCCTACGTCGAGTTCTCGCGCGAGAACCGCGGGCTGCGGCCGATGCTCCTCGATACGAGCGCGATCGTCGACGGCCGCATCATCGACGTCTGCGACGCGGGCGCTCTCGACGCGCCCTTCATCATCGTGCAGGGCGTGGTCGACGAACTCCAGCGCCTCGCCGACAGCGCCGATCGCACGAAGCGCGCGCGCGGCCGCCGCGGGCTCGACATGATCGCGCGCATGCAGGCGAGCCCGAAGGTCGACGTGACGATCGAGGAGCGGCCGCTCGGCGAAGGGAACGTCGACCGCGGGCTCGTCGAGTTCGCGCGCCGGAACGGCTGCCGCCTCGTCACCACCGACACGGCGCTCGCGAAGGTCGCCGAGATCGCCGGCGTCGCCACGGTCAACCTCAACGGCCTCGCGGGCGCGCTCCGGGCGCAGGCGCTCGCGGGCGACCGGCTCGAGGTCGAGATCGTCCGCGTCGGGGAGAACCCGAACCAGGGCGTCGGCTACCTCGCCGACGGCACGATGGTGGTCGTCGAGAACGGAGCCGGCGAGGTCGGCCGCTCGATCGCGACCGTCGTCACCAACACGCGCACCACGAACGCCGGCCGCATGATCTTCGCGCGGTTCGACCCGCTCGAGACATCGGCGCCGGGAAGCGCCGAGAGCATGGCCGCGCGCGCGACGCACCAGCCGCGCCACCGCGACGCAGCTCCTGCGCACGAGGAGGAAAGACGTGCAGGCGATGGACGCTCCGGCTCATCCGGCCGAAATCCAAGACGAGGCTGAGCTCGGCTGAACGCGGCTGAACGCAGCCGAACACGGCGGCGCGGCGGCGCGCGGCGCGAGAGAGGCTCACGCAGACTCGGGCGCGCCTGCACTCATCGAGAATCGGGCGCCGCGACGTCGCTCGCACGCCATGCTTCGACCCGCTGCGCCGAGCGTGACTCCCATCGCGAGGCGAAACCGGCCTCGACCGCCGCGAGGATGCCGAACGCGACCGCAAGTCCGACCGCGGACCATGAAAGCATGCGAAAGGTCACGCCGAACTTCGGCCCCAACTCGTGGGGCATCGTGCGGGCGCGACGACCTTGACCCGCGTGTTCGCCCGAGCGTTCGCGTCCATTTGCGGACGTCCCATCGCCTCGGCTGAGCGATGCGAGCAGTCTGCTCAATATCAGCAGCAGCACAGCAAGCACGATGAACAGACTCGTGCGAGTCCTGA
>JBIIYI010000232.1:0-5181 GCA_044346895.1 Phycisphaerales bacterium | reverse complement strand
CGGAGAACGCCCAGGAGAACAGGCTCGAGCAGTCGAAGCAGTCGCAGCAGCGTGCGTCGCAGGCGCTTTCGCGCGCGAGCGAGGCGCTCTCGCAGGATCGGAAGGTGAAGGCCGAGGAGCTTGCGCGTGAGCTCGAGTCGCTCGTCGACTCGATCCGCCGGCTTCTCACGGACGCGGAGGCGCTTTCGACCGAGTTGCGCGAGGCGCCCGTGGCTGCGGACGAGGCGTCCGACGCCGTCCGCGACGGTCTGGCGAGGTCGGTCGGGATGCTCTCGCAGAACACGCGTGGGACGGCCGCGGATGCGCGCGCCATGAGCCGCGAGGCCGCGCGGGTTGCGCGCATCCTCGACGATGCGGCGGTCGCGCTCGCCGGCGTCTCGGGCGAGCTTCGCGCGGAGCCCTACGAACCGGACGAGGCGGGCGCTTCGATGGCGACGGCGGTCGAGGCGCTTCAGGAAGCGCTCGCGGCGGCGGAGGAGGCGCAGGATCGCGCCGAGGATCGTGCCGAGGAGGAGAAGCGCGATGAACTCGTGGCGAAGTACCGTGGTTTCCTCGAGCGTGAGGCGGGGATTCGCGGATCGGTCGGAGCGATCGTGCCCGCCGAGGGTACAGCGCTCGGGCGACGCGAGATGATCGAGAGCCGTCGTCTCGGAACGGTGCAGGAGGAACTTCGGATCGCGATCGATGGATTGCGACGGGCCGAGGCCGATGTCGAGGGATCGGATGCGCTCGTCGAGATGCACGATGCGATCGATGCGGCATTGGTCGATGCGCGGTCGGGGCTGACCGGCGGGAAGCCGGGCGAGGCGGTGTCGCCGATCGACGAGGCGCTCGAATCGCTTTCATGGATCGTTTCCGCGCTCGAGGATTCGCCGAACGAGGACGACGATCGGTTCGACGAAGGTCAGGATCCCAGCGGCGGCGGTGGTGGTTCCGGGTCGGGCGCCCAGGGAGCGGTGCCGCCGGTCGCGGAGATCAAGATCCTGCGCTCCATGCAGGAGTCGTTGATGAAGCGGACGCGCCGATTCGCGGAGACTGCGGGCGCGCTCGACCCGGTCGCTCGTGCGCAGCAGCTTGCGGAGATCGCCGCTCGGCAGCAGCGGATCGTCGAGTTGGGGACGCGGATCGCGGAGAAACTCGGCGCGGCCGAGGAGGGCGACGGACCGGTTCCGACGATCAGTCCTTCGGGTGGAGGAGCCCGGGATGGCGTTCAGGGGCCGGATGAAGGTGCGGCGCCGGAAGAGAAGTCGCGATCCGACGGGGATTCGCGGTGAGAATGAGCACCCTGGAGTGCATTCGACCGAAAGAAGTCATGCTTATGGAGTCACCGACCAACTCGTTCCTGCTCGGAATCGATCGATCGCTCCAGTGGCCTCATCAGGGGGCTCATCAGGGGGCTCATCAGGGGGCTCATCAGCGGGCTTCGTACCGCATACGGAAGATCGCCGTCCTCCTCGTTGCAGGTGTGGCGACTGGAGTCGCAGGCTGGATGCCGTTTTCCGAGGCGCGGGCGTCGCAAGATCCTCCGGCACGCAATGGAGGCGGTTCGGCGAGCAAGCCTCCTGCGGCGTCGGAACAGAAGCCTTCGTCGGCATCGACCGTTTCCACACCCGCCGCGAAGCAGGAGAAGACGCAGGAATCCAGCTCGAGGCCGCAGACGGATTCGCGTCCGACCACACCGAAATCGCTCGATGACCTGCTCGGCGTTCCCGACACGGGCGCCGGCGGTGATGCGGCGAGCGCGGACGATGCTGCACGTCGGGAGCAGGAGAAGCGACTCGAGCGTTCGCTGGACGAAGCGAGCATGCAGGACCTCGTGCGACAGGCACTCGATGGGATGAAGACGGCGTCAGAGCGGCTGGGTGAGAAGGGCGACGCCGGTCTGGGCACGCAGCGTGTCCAGGATGAGGTCGTGAAGACACTGCAGCGCTTGCTCGAGGAAGCACAGAAGCAGCAACGGCAGTCGTCGTCATCCTCGTCGTCATCTTCCTCGAGCCGATCAGGCTCGCGGAGTGCGGACAGCCAGGGTCAGCAAGGAAAGTCCGGCGATCCCAAGGAGCGCAATGGACAGGACCGGGCATCCGCGAAACAGAGATCGCAGGGTGCGCGATCGGATGCATCCAGCACTTCCGGCGATTCGCAGGGTGAACCTGGTTCCAGGGACAACGAGGCGATCGCCGAGGCGGGTGAGCTTTCGGAGAGCCGGGTCGAATGGGGACAACTCCCGGAGCGCGTGCGTGAACTCGTGCTTCAGGGTCGTCGCGATCGCGTATCAACGGTCTACGAACGTCTGACACGCGAGTACTACCGTCGATTGGCAGAGGAGGCCAGTAAGTGAGAATCGCCCTACTCCCGCGAGCGATCGCAGTCCGTCTCGCGAGTCTGGCGACCGGCGGTGCTGCGTTCCTACCAGCCACCAGCGTCGGGTGGGCCTCGAGCGATCTCGACCTTGTGTCGGTCCCGGTGGTTCACGGAGTTGCCGCGTCCACGACGGCTGTGCGTGAAGTTTCCCTTCCCATCGCCGCACGATCCTTCACTCCTCATCTCCTTCGGCCACAGGACGACGCGCAGCCCGCGCCGGTGAAGCAGTCCACGCAGGCGTCCCAGGAGCCTGCTCCTGCCGGTAAGGAACCGACGCGCGCCGATGGTGCTGAGAACGCGCCGCTTGCGGAGGAGATGACGCCTGAACTCGACGAAGCGATCCAGAGGGGCTTCGAGCATCTCCGACGGATCCAGAAGGTCGACGGCTCGTTCGGCCAGGGCCGCTTCGGAGAACATGCCGGCATCACCAGCCTTGCCGCCATCGCTCTGATGGCGGATGGCAACGTGCCCGGTCGAGGCGAGTTCGGCGATTGCGTCCAGAAGGCGCTCGAGTTCGTGCTCAGGCACTCGAGTGAAACCGGATTGATCGTCTCCGACGACATGCATGGTCCGATGTACGGGCACGGGTTCGCCACGCTCTTCCTCGGAGAGGTCTACGGGATGAATCAGGAGGATGACCGAGTCCGCGATGCGCTTGTACGCGCCGTGCAGCTCATCGTGAGCAGCCAGAACGACGAGGGTGGGTGGCGCTACAACCCCGTGCCTGCGGACGCCGACGTCTCCGTCACCATCTGCGAGATCATGGCGCTCCGAAGTGCGCGGAATGCGGGTATCAAGGTTCCCAAGTCGACCATCGACGACGCGATCCGCTACGTCCGGTCGTGTCAGAACGACGACGGGGGATTTCGCTACATGAAGGATGTCGGGGGATCGCTTTGGCCGAGGACGGCGGCCGGGGTTGCGAGTCTCTTCTACGCCGGCGTCTACGAGGATGAATCGATTGACCGCGGTCTCGACTATCTTTCGCGCAACGCGTTCCCTCGCGGCCCGGGCGGGATGGGCGGTGGGTTCGCGCAGCAGCACTACTTCTACGGGCACTACTACGCGGTCCAGGCCATGTACCTCGCGGGGGGCGACCGCTGGAAGGCCTGGTGGCCTGCGATCCGACAGGAACTCCTCGCAAAGCAGAACGCGGATGGTTCTTGGACCGATCAGCAGGTCGGCGACGCCTATGGAACGGCGATGGCACTGATCGTCCTTCAGATGCCCAAGCGTTACCTCCCGATCTTCCAGCGATAGGCCTCCGTGATGCCAGATCCTGTGCAACCAGCTTCCCGGGAATCTTCGAGCGCACCGAGCGATCAGGCGGCGCGAGACATCGTGCGGTGCGGCACTTCCGCCCGCCTCGCATGCATCCGTCGATCGACCATCAGCCTCGTCGCGCACCTCGTCGCGCCCATGCTTGCGGCGGTCGTCGTGTCGCTGGTTGGCCAGGCTCGTGCTCAGGATCGCATCATCGTCCAACAGGGTCCCGCCGAGATCCGCCGCGGCAGCGATGCGAACGTCCGGTCGGCTGGCGCTCCATCCAACGCGGACTCGAAGATGGCCGTCGGCGAGACTACTCCCACGTTGAGTCTCCTGCTCTCGGATGGATCCTGGAAGGTCGGTCGTCTTGCGTCGGTCGGTACGGAAGGATGGCGACTGGCCGTCCGTGGCGGCGCTGGCTTCGAGTCGGTCCTCGTCGCACCGACCGATGTCATCGCCTTCATCGTGCGCAGGAGTTCCCTGCTCCCCGCCCTCGGTTCCGACGCCGAACTGCGTCGGTGCACCGAGGGGTCGCTCCTCCAGGTCACACCGCTCTCGCTCGGCGTCATCGAGACCGTCGATGGCCAACGGCTCCCGGGGACCTTCCGGTTCGCCAATGGACGCGCCCTCTGGGACCACCGCTGGATCGGGACGGTTCCGGTCGACCTGGAGCGAATCTCCACCCTGCGGATGATTGCCGACCGCAGTGCGCCCGTTTCGACGGATTCCGACTCCGTGCTCCTCGTCAATGGCGACATCGTCCATGGTTTCGTCGACGGCATCGGTGAGTCGGTCGAACTGTCGCCGCTCGAACCCGTCGGTCGCGACGAGACCGGAAGCTCCGTCGGCACCGATGACTCCGGCTCGGAGAATCCGGCACCTTCCGAGCCGGAAGACGGTTCGAAGGAAGCCGATCCATCCGATCAGGCGCGCAATCCATCCGACAAGAGTGCCTCTCAGAGCCCCTCTGAGTCGGGTCCCAAGTCGGGTCCCAAGTCGCGTCCTGCGGCAGCTTCCCAGGCGACCTCCGAACCGAAGGATCGACGCATTCCGATGGAGCGTGTCGCAGCGCTTGCGCTCGCCGAGATGCCTCCGGTTCCAAGGGATGGAATCGACATCTGGACTGCCGATGGATCGATCGTGGGAGCGAAGTCGCTCTCCTTCACCGATCCGGTCGGGTGGAGCTTCACCCTCGACGCCGACTGGCTGCGCGCGATCCGTTCGCAGCCCACGGCCGACAATCAGGCGGCCGACCCCCTCGGTGGAGTGCTCGATCGTCGCCGATTCCTTGCGCTCGCCGACTGCCCGTCTCGCATCGTGCGGGATGCGGACTCCGACACCTATCGCTACCGGTCCGATCGGCCCGCGCGGTTGCGGAAGGCGGATCGGTACCTGCTCGGATGCACCGAGATCGAGATCGACGGTCCGTCCACGATCGCGTTCGAGATGCCTGAACGCTTCGGTGAGGTCGGCACCATCGCCACCGGCATGGTCGCGCTGAAGGAACCGTGCTCCACCGATACCCGAGTCGAGATCGTCTTGAGTTTCTGCGGA
>JBIIYI010000231.1:0-5208 GCA_044346895.1 Phycisphaerales bacterium | reverse complement strand
GCGAGACGACCGAGTTCGCGACGCTCTTCGTCGCCGCGATCGCGGCGGACGGCACCGTGAGCGCGTGCGACGCGGGGCATGGTCTCGCCTTCCACATCCGCGGCGGCGTCGCGCACAGGCTCGAGATCCAGTGCGGACTGGCCGCAGGCGTGATGTCGGGCGAGCAGTACGCGGCTTCGACGGTGCATCTCGGGCATGGCGAGCGGCTGGTGCTCGTCACCGACGGCGTGCACGAGCAGCCTTCCGTCGCGAACGAGCGCTTCGGGCTCGAACGCGTCGTCGAGACCCTCGGGGCAAGCGCGTCGCACGCGCACGACGTCGACACGATCGTCACGTCCCTGAGCAGCTTCTCGCAGCAGCGCTTCGAGGACGACGTGACGATCCTCTCGATCGAGCGGAGGTAGTCGGAGATGCGGTCGATCGATCGCGAACCTGGAGCCGAGAACCTGATCATGCGAGTCGACGACCGGTGGTGCGGAAGGGCCGTCGTCCTCGCCAGCCTGCTTCTCCTCGCCAGCCTGCTTCTCCTCGCCAGCCTGCTTCTCCTCGCCAGCCTGCTTCTCCTCGCCTGCCTGCTTCTCCTCGCCTGCCTGCTCCCTTTTCGCGGGCTGAGGCTCCATGCGTGCGCCGGACGAACTCGTGCTCGGCGAGCCGTCGCGGTTCGTCTGGTCGGGCGGGCACCTCGGGCTCTGCATGTCGGCGCGCAGCACGATCGTCCCGGTGGCGCGGCAGCTTGCGGGCATGGTGGGCGAGCGGAGTCGCGCGGTCGACGTCCTCTTCCGCTTCGGGCGCCGTCCCCCGGACGAGCCCGCGGCGTCGTCCGATTCGATGGCGTCGCCCGCCGCGGCGAACGAGCGCGCGCGGCGGTAGCGCAGGGCGATCGTACACTCGCCGCGTGCCATCGCCGGCCCGGACAACCTCGAGACGCCCGCGCTCCCGGCAGCGAGAGGTCGCGGCGCCAGCCGGACACGGCCCCGAAGGCGGCGTCGCGCGGGCGTTCTTCGCATCGCGCGGATGGACTCCGCACGCGTTCCAGTGCGAGACCTGGGAGCGCGTCGCGCGCGGCGAGAGCGGCCTCGTCCACGTCCCCACCGGAAGCGGCAAGACCTACGCGGCGTACCTCGGGTTCCTCGACGAGTTCGCGTCGTCCGAGCCTCCGCCGGAAGGGCTCGCGCTCGTCTACGTGACGCCGCTGCGCGCGGTCGCGCGCGACATCGAGCTCGCGCTGCGGTTGCCGGTCGATGAACTCGGACTCGCGGTCATGGTCGGTTCGCGCACCGGGGACACGTCGTCCGGCGAGCGCGCGCGGCAGCGCGAGCGGCTTCCGAACGTGCTGGTGACGACGCCGGAATCGCTGACGCTCCTCCTCGCGAACGGCGCCTCGCGCGAACTCCTCGCGGGCGTGCGCGGCGTGGTGGTCGACGAGTGGCACGAACTCCTCGCGTCGAAGCGCGGCGTGCAGGTCGAACTCGCGCTCGCGCGGCTGCGACGCCTCGCGCCCGGCGTGCGCACATGGGGTCTGTCGGCGACGCTCCGGAACGTCGACGACGCCGCGCGCATCCTCGTCGGTCCGGGACGCGCGGCCGCCGTCGTGCACGCCGACCTCCCGCGCGAGATCCACGTCACCGGGCTCCTTCCCGACCACGTCGAGCGCTTCCCGTGGGCGGGGCATCTCGGCCTGACGATGCTGAAGCCGCTCGTCGCGTGGCTCGATCCCGCGAAGCCGACGCTCGTCTTCACCAACACCCGCTCGCAGGCGGAGCGCTGGTTCGCGGCGCTTTCGTGGGAGCGGCCGGAGTGGCGCGACATCCTCGCGATCCATCACGGTTCGATCGAGCGCGAGAAGCGCGAGGAGATCGAGTCGGGCCTCAAGGAGGGCCGCATCCGCATCGTGGTCGCGACGTCGAGCCTCGATCTCGGCGTCGACTTCTCGCCCGTCGAAAGAGTCGTCCAGATCGGTTCGCCGAAGGGGATCGCGCGGCTCATCCAGCGCGCGGGTCGCTCGGGGCATCGGCCGGGAGCCTCCTGCGAGGTGCTGTGCGTGCCGACGCATGCGCTCGAACTGGTCGAGATCGCGGCGGCGCGCCGCGCGATCGAAGGGCGCGAGATCGAGGAGCGCCACGGCTGGCACCGCCCGCTCGACTGCCTCGTCCAGCATCTCGTGACCTGCGGGACGGGCGGCGGGTTCCGGGCGGACGAACTCCTCGCGGAGGTGCGCGAGACCGCGAGCTTCGAGGACCTCGACCGCGCGGACTTCGACTGGTGCCTCGACCTCGCGGTGCGCGGCGGTCGAACACTGACGCGCTATCCGCAGTTCCACCGGCTGCGGCTCGACGACGACGGCATGCACCGCGTCTCGACGAAGAAGGCCGCGTCGGTGCATCGCCTCAACATCGGGTCGATCTCGGCCGACGCGACGATCTCGGTCGCGCTCGTCGGCGGACGGCGCCTCGGCTCGATCGAGGAGAGCTTCATCGCGCGGCTTTCGGAGGGCGACGCGTTCCTCTTCGCGGGCGACATCGTCGAGTTCGTCCGCATGCGCGACATGACCGCGTGGGTGCGCAGGACCTCGCGCGCCGATGCGACGCCGCGGTGGAACGGCTCGCGGTTCCCGCTTTCGACGGCGCTCTCGGCGTCTGTGCGGCGCGCGCTCGACGAGGCGCGGCGGGGGGTCTTCGACGGGCCGGAGATGACGCTCGCGCGGCCCGTCCTCGACGAGCAGATGCGCCGCTCGGCGCTTCCCGCGAGCGACGAAATCCTCGTCGAGTTTGGATCCGCCGACGGGGGCGAACAGATTTTCCTGTTTCCCTTCGAGGGAAGGCTCGTCCACGAGGGGCTCGCGGTGCTGCTCGCCCTCCGCTTCGGTCGCCTTCACCCGGGAACCCTCGCCGTGAACTTCAACGACTACGGCCTCGCATTGCACTCGGACGGGTCGTACCCGTTCCGGGAGCACCTCGGGCCGGCGCTCTTCACGTCCGGCAACCTGTCGGCCGATCTGCTCGAGGCAGTGAACCTCGGCGAACTCTCGCGGCGGCAGTTCCGCGACATCGCGCGGGTCGCCGGCCTCGTCTTCCAGCGCTACCCGGGGGCGGAGCGTTCCGGCCGCCAGGTGCAGGCGGGAGCGGGCCTGATCTACGACGTCCTGCGGGAGTTCGACCCGGAGAACCTGCTGCTTCGCCAGAGCGAGCGCGAGGTGCTCGACCGCCAGTTCGAGGGCGGTCGGTTGGCGCGATGCCTCGAGAAACTCGCACGCGGGCCGCTTCTCGTCCGCGAAACGCCGAGGCCGACGCCGCTGGCGCTCCCGCTGATCGCCGATCGGCTGGGGACGACGCTCTCGACCGAGAGCGTGCTCGCGCGGCTCCGCGCGATCTTCGGCTCGCTCGGCGGCGAAAGCGCCGGCGACGGCGGGGCGAGCGGAGAGACCGGGCCGGGCGGTGCGGAAGGCAGTACCTTGACGGCGCTTCCCGCCTCGCCGGATTCGACGGGCCGGAGGCCAGCGCAGGGCAGTGCGCAGGGTAGGGCGCGTCGATCGGACGCACCGCGCGCGCAAAGAGGACGGCGACCATGACCGACGAACCACGCCTTCCCGACGAGACCGCCGCCTGGCAGGTGAACCCCGGCACGAACCCCGGCACGAACCCCGGCACGAACCCCGGCACGAACCCCGGCACCACTCCAAGCGCCACTCCAGGCGCGGCTCCGGGTACGACGCCGTCCGGCGCGCGGCCCGACGGTTCCGGACCGCCGTCCTCCGCGCGGCCATCCTCCGCGAATCCACCGTCCGCCGGCGCAAGCGCTCCGTCTTCCTCGAGTTCGTCCGCATCGGGTGCGCCTCGATCCGGCGCACCTCTCGACGTGACCGCCGAGCATGGCGCGCCCACCCTGATCGACGAGACGCCCACCGCCGACGGGCTCCGCTTCATGCGCGAACTCGGGCGCGGCGGACTCGGTTCGGTGTGGCTCGCGGTGCAGGAAACCTCCGAGTTCCGCCGCAACGTGGCCGTCAAGCTCGTCCGTCGGGGCATGGACACGCAGGACATCCTGCGGCGCTTCGCGCTCGAGCGGCAGCTGCTCGGCGCGCTCGAGCACCCGAACATCGTGCGGCTCTACGGTGCGGGCTCGACCACCGACGGCCGGCCGTACTTCGTGATGGAGTACGTCGAGGGCCTTCCGATCGACCGCTACTGCGACGAGAAGCGCCTCGGCATCGACAAGCGCCTCGACCTCTTCGTGCAGGTGTGCCGCGCCGTCCAGTACGCGCACACGAAGCTCGTCGTCCACCGCGACCTGAAGCCGTCGAACATCATCGTGGGCCCCGACGGAACCGCGAAACTCCTCGACTTCGGCATCGCGAAGCTCGTCGACAGCGCGCTGTCGCCGGTGCAGATCGATCCGACGTCGGCCGAAACGCGCGTCCTGACGCCCGAATACGCGAGCCCCGAGCAGATCCGCGGTCAGCCGCTCTCGACCGCGAGCGACGTCTACTCGCTCGGCGTCGTCCTCTTCGAACTGCTCACCGGACACCGCCCGTACCGGATCCGCACGCGGCTGATGCGCGAGATGGAGCGCATCGTCTGCGAGGAGGAGCCGCTCGTCCCGTCGACCGTCGTGGCGAAGCCCGCGGAGTCGGTGATCGTGCAGACGTCGGCGGCGGGTGAGACGAAGGTCGTCTCGCGCGAGGTGCCGCCGGAACAACTTTCGAAGGCGCGCGGGAGCGCGGTCGAGGGACTGCGCCGGCGCCTGCGCGGCGATCTCGACGTGATCACGCTGCGCGCCCTCGCGAAGAGCCCCGATCAGCGCTACTCGACCGCGGAGGCGCTCGCCGCCGACGTGCTCCGGCACCTGCGCGGCGAGCCGATCGAGGCGCGTCCGCTGGGTTTCGCGGGGCGCGCGTACCGCTTCGTGCGGCGCAACCGCGTTCCCGTCGCGATCGGATCGCTCGCCCTCGCGGCGATCGTCGCCGGCACGGCCGGCGCGTTCTACGCGCAGAAGGCCGAGGGCGAGGCCGCGCTCCGTCAGGCGCAGCAGCGGCTTGCCGAGATGCGGCTCGCGCAGGTGCGCGAGCTGTCGGGCGACTTCCTCAACGATCTCTACAACCGGCTGCGCGCGATCGAGGGCGCCGCCGAGATCCGCTCGCGCATCGCCGACATGGTCGCGCGGCAGCTCGCGGCGCTCGAGCAGCAGGACGAGGTGGCCGGCGCCCGGGTC
>JBIIYI010000518.1:0-5213 GCA_044346895.1 Phycisphaerales bacterium | reverse complement strand
GTTGCGTGCGACCAATGCAGGAGTTGATGAGAGAAAACGATGATGCTGAACTCGACGCAGGCGAGAAGCTCGAGCGGTTGCGCGCGCGAGATGTGGGCCGCGCGTCATTGGCGACGCCATCGCTGTCGTCGGGAGGTGCTACCCGTGGCCGTACGCGTACTCGCGGTGTCGCGCGTGATGTGATGTGCGAGATCCGTCGTGCATTACTTGCCGCAGATCGTGGCAAAGGAGGCATATGCATTGGAGGTTTCAGCCGTGACTCCAGCCGTGACTCCAGCCGTGACTCCAGCCGTGACTCCAGCCGTGACTCCAGCCGTGACATTGGACGCCATGTGGACCATTCGGTGCGAGAGGCCTTTCAAGGGCATGGGCGATCGAAGTACGGAGAAGGCAATTCCTCCGAAGCTTCCGAGGTTCCTGCGACGAAAGAGTTTCGCGAGCAGCACTGCAGTCCAGGAGAGCCGTGGAGGCATGCGGATCTCGAGCCTGCCGAGGAGCCGATGTCGCCATGGTCGATGGTCGATGCGAAATCGTCCGATGCAAAGCGGGCCGATGCGCGATCGCCCGATGCGCGACCGCCCGATGCGCGACCGCCCGATGCGCGACCGCCCGATGCGCGACCGCCCGATGCGCGACTGCCCGATGGGTCGCAGGATCTGCATGCCCTGGCGCGTGCGATGCGGTGCGTCACCGAAGGATCGGTGCACGGCGAGGTTTTGGTGGCCGTTCCGCTCGGTGATGCTGGAATCGATGCGATTCTGGGAGGCGGTCTTCTCTGTGGAGCGCTGCACGAGTTTCGCAGCGAGGTAGGCCAGGCCGCCGGCGATGCGTCGCATGTATGTCGTCGGTCCTCGCCTGCAGAACCGGCATCGGGCTGGCTGGATTCGGATGCTTTCCGCAACGCGTCTCTCCAGGTCCCATTCGGCGCCGTCCTCCATGTCGTTCGGTGCGCGGTCCTGCATCCTGCGCTTGCTGGACGGCCCATTCTGTGGATCGGGGATCGGGTGCGGCCTTCGTGCATGAGCCTGCATCCGTTGCTCGCGAGCAGGGTGGCGGCTGGCATCGCACGTGACATCCGCTCGCATCGGGTGGGAAATCCGCTTGCATTGCAGAGCCGGGCGAAGACGCTGGGTCGGGAGGCCCCGAGTTTTGAAGCCCCGAGTTTGGAGGCCCCGAGTTTGGAAGCCCCGAGTTTGGAAGCCCCGAGTTTTGAGGCTTTAGGCTGGATGCTCTCGAATGCGGCGAGCATTCCAGTTGGGGGGCATCGCGCGACATGTCCGCAGACTCGTGCGCCTTTCGGAAACGGATCGGTGGGCGTGACGCACGGCGGGATTCCAGTGCCGGCGGGTTCTCGTGCAGGTCTTCGTGGGGCCGATCCCCAGACTGCATCCGACCATGAGGCGTCGGAAATGCCTGCATGGATCGGCTGCGATCTTTACGCATCGTCCATCTCGGTTTCGGAGCGGGCTGCGCGTGCGTTCATGCGTGATGGCGTCTCCTCTTCCCGAGGTTCCTTGAGACAAACTCGTACCCGACGGAGAAACGCGTCCTCCAGTCCGCGTTCCTCGCGTACGTCATCCGCAGATGCCAGCACCGATCCGGCAGGCATGCGCGCATGGTGTGCGGAACGGGCATTGCGGACAGAGGCTGCCGCGGTGCTCGTGATCGACGCGGTCGGCATGGATCGGCAGGCCTGGAGGCGACTGCAGCTCGCTGCCTCTGCATGTGCCAGTCCCGTGCTCGTGCTGATGGTGTCCGAAGCCGTGCCCGGGGATGGGGCCGGCAGCGCGGAGATTCGGCCGAAGGGGAATCCAGCGGCGACATCCTGGATTGTTCGTGGGGCGCATGGCGGGGGTGCCGGGCATGTCGGCCGCAGAGAATGTATGGAGCGCATGGGTGGCTTTGAGCGCATGGGTGGCTTTGAGCGCATGGGTGGCTTTGATTGCATGGGGCACTTGGGGCACATGAAGTGCCGATCGGACGCGTCATCGGAGACTTTGCGTGCGGAATCCGGCGCCGCCATCGCCGATTCCATCCGCGGACAAGACGCAGTCCGCACGGTGGATGCGTTGGCGCGTTGCTGGACTGCATCCCTGCGGGCGCTTCGGGGCTCTGCCGCCGTGCACGCATCCGCGTTCGGCGCTGGTGGTGCGCATCAGGCGATGGAAGGTGGGATCAGCTTCACGCTCGAAGAGGAGGAGATCTCCGGTCGCGTTCGATCGCAGGTTGGTGCGGCATCGTTGGCGGTGTTGCCGGATTCTTCTCGAACCTCTCGCGAAGCGACATGCCATGAAGCATGGAATGGACGCGACATCGATGAGCGCTATCCGTTCGGTGAAGTGCTGCGACAGACGGTGGCGTGAAGAGGTGCGTGCAGAAGCACGCGCCGAAGCAGCACATGGATGCGCAACGGGCGCGGGAGAGAGGTATGTGTCATATGCAGACCCCCGAGAGGGCGACAACGCAAGTCATGGGAAACATCGATGACGAGCAATGCACCGATGGTGCCGAGAGGGCCGGGAGTCATCGCCCGTCGACGTCCCATGTCGGCTCGTCGCAATCCAATCGCGAAGAGCGGTTCCTTGCCGTTGCATTCTCGAACTGGAGGATCGACTCCGCGCGATCGATGCTGGTGCGGTCGGTGTTCCGCGCGATCGGCGTCGTGTCAGGCAGGGAGGATGTGCATCCTCTCATGCAGGCCATCGCCGAGGTTCCGCTTGTCGTCGTTCGGCACGATCACGGTGCCTGGCACGTCGTCGATGGATGCGCCGTGGCCTTGCAGCATGGAGTGCGTTCCGGCATGGGGCTTGTCCAGGCCGAATCATGCTGCCCGCCATCTGCGCAGTCGATGTTGGTCGAGGCATGGATTCGTGGTGGCCGCACCGACGAGTCCGGACGTCCGAAGGCATTTGAAAATGCGGCTGGCATCCCCGACGCGCTCTCGTCGTCCTCGTCGTCCTCGTCGCCATCATCTTCGTCGTTTTTTCGCGTGCCCCGATGCGATGATCGGCTGCGATCTGCCGTGGCACCCGCCGGAGACCGTCTGCTGGCGCTGATGGAGGATCCCGAGCGTTCAAAGCGGGGCCTGATCCGTCTCGGCAGGTGCCTCGAACGGTGGATCCCGGACATCTCGATCGATCTTGCCGACGGTGAGTTCGATCCCAGCGATTCGCTTCGGTCCGCTCGGGGTGCATCGGTCCATCTCGATGGATGCGGGAGTCCGGCCATCGTCGGATCGCTTGCGGGTTGCTCGGTGCTGTTCCGCCGGATGCATGGTTCGGAAGCGACGCTCATGCGGCGCATCCAGGCGTCCTTTGCCAGTCGTGGTTTCGCGACATCCCTTGCCACCGCCTCCACGGTGGGAACGGCGCTCGCGGTATCGCGGTGCGCAAGGGATGCGGCCGGGGGAGCTCGAGAGCATGGCCCCCATGCCGCATCGCATTCCACATCGCATTCCACCGCGCATCCTGCCGTGCATCCCGTACCCACCGGTCACGAGCGCGAGGCGCTCGCGCCGCTGACCGTCGGCTGCCTGCGCATCAGCCGCGAGGCGATCGGCGCGCTGGCATCGGTCGAGGTTCGCACCGTCGGACAACTGCTCCGCTTGCGACGTGCAGGCGTCGCGGAGCGATTCGGTCTCGATGGAACCGTGGTCCGGAAGACACGGCCTCGTCGAGGCGGGTCCAGACAGGCAGCGACTCGCGCATCGGATTCCACGCGCACAACGGAAGCGGTCTTCGCCAGGATCGCGGGCATCGATGTCGTTCTGCGCAGGCTCGATCAGGCCCTCGGCTTCCAGCCGGAGACGCGCCATCTGATCCGAGAGCAGGAGGCGATCCGCCTCGAGCGTTGCTTTGACGGCCCCGTGCATGACCTCGATGCGCTTCGCCTCGCCTGCGCCGGGCTCATCGACGAGGCCGTCACGCGGCTCGACGCCCGGCAGGAGGCCTTGCGGGCGGGCCGCTTCGAGTTCCTGCATGCGGAACTCGCGCCGCGGGAGTTGCGTCTGGCGCGATCCGCGCCCGTCAGGCCCTTGCCCGCGCCTTCCGTTTTCACGCCGTCCTCCTCCACGCCGTCCTCCTCCACGCCGTCCATTTCCATCTCGCCCACGATCGGAGATGCGGCCGACGATGCATCCATCCCGGCGCAGGATCGCGAGCGACATCGCGTGCAGACCGACGATCATGCCATGTCCGATCCCGTCAGCATCATCGAGGTGCGGCCGGCCCATCCGACGCGCGAGCGCCTTCGCCTATGGAAGGTCGTGCATCCGCGCCTCGAGCGCGTCCCGCTCGATCATCCGGTCGATGCCGTTCGTCTCCATATCGACGACTCGGTGCGCCTGCGCGGCGTGCAGCGCATGGGACTCTTCGGCGTGGCGCCCGCGTACGAGCCGAAGCCGCTCGTTCCGCGTACATCGCATGCGGGGCGGCGCAGCGGAATCGACGTCGACGCCGTCGAACGGCTTGCGTGCTGGGCCGAGGAGGTCTCTGCACGCATGGGGCCCGATGCGGTGCTGCATGCATGCATCCCGCACACGATGTCGGAGGTGCATGAAGCCGCGTTTGGATCGATGCATTCCGACGTCGGAAGTCGCCGTGGACGGATGAATGAGACCGGCTGGCGGGTCTGGCATCCGAGCATCTGCGCGTCGAAGGATGGCGCCCGGCGAAGCGAGCCGAGATCTTCCGAGCCGAGATCTTCCGAGCTGCAGGATCGCTCCGGGTCGATCGGTGCGGACCGGTGGCCGCCCGGCTTCATCGACTGTCCTTCGCAGCGGCTGGTTCCCGCGATGCGTGCGGTGCTCGTCGGTGGCGCGCATGCGGATGCCATGGCGCATGCGCTCGCGTGCCGGATCGTCTGGCGCCTGACGGTCGGTCGGATGGAGGAGTGCGTGGGTGCGCGGTCTTCCAAGAATGTGGAGTTCGAGCAGGCGGAGCTCGGTCCTCGAGGAGGGCATGAAGAAACTGTGCATCAAAGTGGATATGCGAACGCGCACCACGGTGTGCTGCATGGCGGACGAAATGGCGCATCGACGGGCTTTGGAGTCCTTCCTTGCCCATGGCCAACCCTTGCATGGAACGGATCGACATGGTTCGTCGATGCGATCGATGGGTGGGAGCGCGTCTCGCCACCATGGTGGAATGCGCCGGAGTTTTGGGATTCGTTCTTCGCCGCACCCGTCGCTGCGGAGCAGGGGGCGGCAGGCGCAA
>JBIIYI010000230.1:0-5223 GCA_044346895.1 Phycisphaerales bacterium | reverse complement strand
ACAGGCGGCCCGTCCTCGGCGCGCTGCAGCGGCCGCTCGTCGAGATCGACCTCGCCACGCTCGCCGAAGCCTCGAAGCGCGCGGGGAGACTCACGGGCATCTCGATCGCGCTCGCGGAAGGCACCGACGTCGAGCGCTGGAGCGAGGAGCGCTCGAAACTGCTGCGCGACCCGATGCTCGTGGAACCGGCGGAGCGCGTGCGCACCGGACTCGACAAGCAGATCGCGGCGAGCGAACTGTCGACCCTCATCGCGACGATGATCGCGTTCCTCTCCTGCGCGGCGATCGTCGCGACGGGCATGACGACCGCCGTCCTCGAGGAACTGCGCGAGATGGGCGTCGCGCGCGCGATCGGCGCCTCGCGCCGGCAGCTCTTCGGCGCGCAGGTCCTCGTCGGCGGCGCGATCGGCCTCGCGGGCGGCACCCTCGGAGTGCCGCTCGGGATCGGCCTCGTCGCGATCCTCGCCGCGATCTACGACGAGTTCCTCAAGGCGGGCGTCGCGATCGACCCGCGCGGCATCGCGCTCGCGCTCGCCGGCGCGCTCCTGGCGGGGCTCCTCGGCGCGCTGTTCCCCGCGTTCCGCGCCGCGCGCATCTCGCCGCTCGAGGCGCTCGCGATCCGCGCGCGCGAACCTCGCCGCCGCGCGATCGCGCTCGCGACGCTCGCAGCCTTCGGCGCGATCGGCCTCTGGGCGCTCGGGCTCCTCCCCGCATCGCGCGACACGCGCTTCTGGATCTACGTCTTCGGCGGGCTGCCCCTCCTCCACGTCGCGTGGTTCCTGCTGTCGGTGCCAGTCACGCTGGGGGTGTCGCGGATCGCAAGTCCCGTCCTCGAGCGCGCGCTCGCGCTGCCGCGCGGCCTGCTCGCGGGCAGCATCGCGCGCATGCCGTGGCGTCTCGGGGCGACCGCGGGCGCGCTCATGGTGGCGGTCTCGATCCTCGTCTCGACCCGTTCGAACGGCGACGCGATCATCCGCGACCTCCGCGAGCGCGTGCGCTTCGCCGACGGGTTCGTCTTCTGCACGTCCGGCCTCTCGAAGGACGAGCAGGCGAGGGTCCGCGCGCTCCCCGGCGTCGCCGACGCGCTGCCGGTCGGCTACCTGCCGCTGCGGATCGCGGGTGAACAGGTCTTCGGCGTCGACGGGATGGGGCCCTCGAACGTCGTCTGCGTCGGCTTCGAGCCGCGCCCCTTCATCGCGATGAACAGGCTCGACTGGATCGAGGGCACGCCCGAGACCGCGATTCCGCGGCTCGAGGAGGGCGACGCGATCCTCGTCGCGCCGGAGTTCCTCGTCGCGCGCGGGCTCGGCGTCGGTTCGCGACTGCGCCTCGGCTCGGGCGCGAACGAAGCCGAGTTCGAGATCGTCGGCGTGGTCACCGCGGCCGGACTCGACATCGCGACGCAGACCTTCGGCATGCGGCAGATCTACATGGAGCAGGCGGTGAGCTGCGTCTTCATGGACTTCCGCGCGGTCGAGCGGCACTTCGACACGCGCGACGCCTACATCATGCAGCTGAGGCTCGCGGCGGGCCTCGACGAGTCGGGCGAGAAGGCGCTCGGCGAGGCGGTCTCGGACGCCGTCCCCGGCGCGGTCTTCTCAAGCGGCCGCGCGATCCGCGGATTCGTCGAGGAGATCGGCGGCACGGTGCTCGCGGTCACCTCCGCGGTCGCGCTTGCGGCGCTCGCCCTCGCCGCGATCGGCGTCGGCAGCGTCGTCGCGGCCGGGATCTCGGCGCGGACGCGCGAGTTCGGCGTCCTCCGCGCGGTGGGCGGCTCGACGCGCGTCCTCGTCGCGCTCGTCCTCTGCGAGACGACGATCATGGCGCTGGCGGCGCTCGTGTCGGGCTCGGCGCTCGGGCTCACGCTCGCGTGGATGGGCGTGGCGCTCTACCGCGATTTCGCCGGCCTCCGCCTCGCGTGGGTGATTCCGTGGGGTCCGATGGCCGCCGGCGCCGCGATCGTCATCGCGGTCGCGCTCCTCGCGGCGACTCCCGCCGTCGTGCGCCTCGCCCGAAAGCCAACCCGCGAACTCGTCGCGGGCGCGTAGCCGCGCGTACCCTGCCCTCCATGTCCGCCGCGCGCGACAACCTCGTGAACGACCGCTCGATCCCGGAGCGGTTCCTGCTCGAGAGTCCGTTCGCCCCGATGGGCGACCAACCGCAGGCGATCGAGGAACTCGTGGAGGCGGTCGGGGGCGGCCACCGCCATCAGGTGCTGCTCGGCGCGACCGGCACCGGCAAGACCTTCACGATGGCGAACGTGATCGCGCGCGTGAACCGCCCGACGCTCCTCGTCTCGCACAACAAGACGCTCGCCGCGCAGCTCTACGAGGAGATGAAGGATCTCTTCCCGCGGAACGCCGTGAGCTACTTCGTCAGCTACTACGACTACTACCAGCCCGAGGCGTACATCCCGCAGCGCGACATCTACATCGAGAAGGACGCGTCGCGCAACGCCGACCTCGACCGCCTGCGTCTCGCGGCGACGAGCCACCTCCTCTCGCGGCGCGACGTGATCGTGGTCGCGAGCGTCTCGTGCCTCTACGGCCTCGGCAGCCCCAGCGAGTACCGCAACAAGACGCTCTTCGTCGAGCGCGGCATGCGCCTCGACCGCCGGCAGTTCCTCCTCGGCCTCAACGCGATGCAGTACGCGCGCAACGAGATGGCCCCGGCGCGCGGCAACTTCCGCGTGCGCGGCGACGTGATCGAGGTCTATCCCGCCTACGAGCAGTACGCGATCAGGATCGACCTCTTCGGCGACGAGGTCGACGCGATCCAGCTCTTCGATCCGACGACGGGCGAACTGCTCGCGGAGGAGCAGAAGACGTTCATCTTCCCCGCCGTCCACTACGTGATGCCGGACGAGCAGAAGCAGGTGGCGATTCAATCGATCCGCGCCGAGCTCGACGCGCGCGTCGCGGAACTCCGCGGCGACGGAAGGCTGCTCGAGGCGCAGCGGCTCCTCGCGCGCACGAAGCACGACCTCGAGATGCTCGAGGAGACGGGCTTCTGCAACGGGATCGAGAACTATTCGCGGCACTTCGACGGGCGTCCCGCCGGTGCGCGCGCATGGACGCTCCTCGACTACTTCCGCGAGGCGCCCGGCGCGGCGGGCACCGACGACTGGCTCGTCATCATCGACGAATCGCACGTGACGATCCCGCAGATCCGCGGCATGTACTTCGGCGACCGCGCGCGCAAGCAGACGCTCGTCGACCACGGCTTCCGCCTGCCGAGCGCGCTCGACAACCGACCGCTCAAGTTCGACGAGTTCTGCGAGCTCGTGCCGCAGGTGATCCACGTGAGCGCGACGCCGGGGCCTTGGGAGTTCGAGCAGGCGCACGGGCTGGTGGCCGAGCAGGTGATCCGCCCGACCGGCCTCGTCGATCCGCCGATCGAAGTGCGGCCCGCGCGCACGCAGGTGCCCGACCTCCTCAAGGAGGCGCGCCTCCGCGCGGAGAAGGGCGAGCGCACGCTGGTCACGGCGCTGACGAAGCGCCTCTGCGAGGACCTGACCACGTACCTCCACAAGGAGGGCATGCGCGTCCGCTACCTCCACAGCGAGATCGAGACGCTCGAGCGGCTTGAACTGTTGCGCGACCTGCGCGAGGGCGCGTTCGACGTCCTCGTCGGCGTGAACCTCCTGCGCGAGGGCCTCGACCTCCCGGAGGTGAGCCTCGTCTGCATCCTCGACGCCGACAAGCAGGGCTTCCTCCGCAGCCAGTCGAGCCTCATCCAGACGATGGGCCGCGCGGCGCGCAACGCGAACTCGCTCGCGCTCCTCTACGCCGACGAGGTGACCGAGGAGATGCGGAAGGCGATCGACGAGGTCGAGCGCCGCCGCCGCAAGCAGCTCGCGTACAACGCCGAGCACGGCATCGTGCCGAAGACGATCGAGAAGGCGATCCGCCGAGGCATCGAGCTCGAGCTCGCCGCGCACCGCACGGCGAAGCGCGCCGCCGGGCTCGAGGAGGAGGATGACGACGCCTTCGACCGCGAGGCGCTCATCGGCGAGATGCAGGCCGAGATGCTGGCCGCCGCCGAACGGCTCGAGTTCGAGAAGGCCGCGCGCCTGCGCGACGAGATCGGCAAGTTGAAGTCGCTTCCCGCGGACGCGCGGCCCGGAAGGCGCGGCGCCTCGAAGTCGGGCGCGGGCGACGGGCGTCCGCCGAGCAAGGCCGGCATGCCCGGCACCCGCGCGGGGCGCGGTCGCAAGCGGCGATAGCTGCAACGCGACGCGCGACGGTCATGGGCCGTCAGGCGCCGGGAGGCGCGGCCTGAATGCTCGATCGCGGGTACCGCGTGGGCGTCAGGCGGGTGTTGCGCGGGTCGTCCGCGCGCACGCTCGCCGTCAGATCTCGCCGTCAGATCTCGCCGTCAGATCTCGCCGTCGATCTCACCGAGCGGCCCGCGCAGCCTCAACGAAAAGGCGCGCCGTTCGAGGGCGCGCCAGTCGTCGGAGCCGGGGTTCGGCTTGCTCGTCTGGAGATTCGGCCAGTTCGGAATCGACGTGTCGGCCGACGTCGGCGAATCGATCGTGATCTGCGACGGGATCGCGTTCGACCCAAGGTCGGTCGGCGTGGCTGCCGGGTGCCCCGTCCGAAGCGACACGGGCTCCTTCGGCGCAACCGGTCCGCTGCCATTGGCGCGCTCCGCGGAACCGACGGCCGCCCCGCCGGTCGGGGCGGTCTGCGAGGTCGGGACTGGAGCGGTGACGGGCGTCATGTCGGGAAACAGGCGAAGGCCTACCGGAGTCTTCGGCCAACGCGGGAAGGTCGTCGCAAAATCGCGTCCGATTCTGCGCAATTCCACCCTGCGGATGCGGCAGAGGCGCCGCGGATGGCTTGAAGCTCCAGTTTCTCCCACCACGCCGTCGGCCCGCCATTCCGTCCGCCCGCCTCTCCGTCGTGCCTTCACGGCGGCCGCGGACCCGGTGGATGCCGGGATCCGAAGCCCAGACCGCTTCGGACGCCGATGGCCCCTCCTATCATCGCCGCCCCATGGCCACGCCCGAGAAGTCGATCCGCGTTCGCGGCGCCCGCGAGCACAACCTCAAGGACCTCTCGGTCGAGATCCCGCGCGACAAGCTCGTCGTGATCACGGGCGTCTCGGGCTCGGGCAAGAGTTCGCTCGCCTTCGACACGATCTTCGCCGAGGGGCAGCGCAAGTACATGGAGTCGCTCTCCGCGTACGCGCGGCAGTTCCTCGACCAGATGCAGAAGC
>JBIIYI010000229.1:0-5238 GCA_044346895.1 Phycisphaerales bacterium | reverse complement strand
CGACGACTTCCATGCCGCAGCGCGCGACGCAGTGCGCAGCGCCCGCCGTCGCCCCGGACATCGCCCCGGACATCGCCCCGGACATCACCCCGGACATCGCCCCGGACATCACCCCGGACATCACCCCGGACATCGCACCGGACATCGCACCGGACATCGCACCGGACATCGCACCGTCGGCGACCGGATGCACCCGTCGCAGCGCGCTGGGAATCCTCGCCGCGGCGGCATGGGCGCCGTTGATCCGCGTGCGTCCGGCGCTCGGAGGTCCTCCCTGCGGGAGAATCGTGACGCAGTCGGACCTCGATGCGCTCGAGGCGCTGCTTCCGGGGAGGGTCCGGCTCGCCTCGCATCCCGAGTATCAGTCGCTCTCGGTGAGTTGGAACGGACGGCACCGTGCGTGGCCGCTCGCCGTCGTGCGCGCGCAGTCGGCACGGGATGTCGCGCTCGCGCTTTCATGGGCGCGACCGCGGGGAATCGCGGTGGTCGCGCGCTCCGGCGGTCACAGCTACATCGGCGGATCGCTGTCGGATGGGCTCGTCGTGGACGTCTCGCCGATGTCGGGCATCGGGTTCGACGCGAAGTCAGGCCTCGCGACCATCGGCGCCGGAGCGAGGCTTGGCCCGATCTACGCGCGGCTCTTCTGCGAGGAAGGGCAGCGGACCTTCACGAGCGGATCCTGCCCGAGCGTTGGGATCTCCGGCATCGCGGTCGGCGGGGGGTACAGCTCCCAGTCTCGACTGACGGGTCTCACGATCGATGCGATTCGAGCGTTCGAGGTCGTGCTCGCGGACGGTTCGATCGTCCGTGCGGATGCGCGCAGCGAGAGCGACCTCTACTGGGCGCTGCGCGGCGGAGGGGCTTCCTTCGGAATCGTCTCTTCGCTCGAGATCGCCACTCGCCCGTGGGCTCCGCTCTCGGTGGTGACCATGAACTGGCCTTGGGCCGCGGCCGCGCAGGCGTATTCCGTGTGGTCATCGTGGATCGCGACGCTTCCGCCGGACGCGACGAGCACCGCGACCTGGTCGACTTCCGGAACGTCCGCGAGCCAGCGCCTGCGTACGCAGGTGCGATCGCTGTCGGGCCCTGCGGCGGCGCAGGCGCTTGCGGCCTCGCTGGAACGAGCGGTCGGCGCGACGGCATCCTGGTCGACGTCGACATCCGCAGCGCCGGAATGCGACGAGACCGGCGCGGGTTCGGGCGCTCCCTCGAAGAACGCCTCGCTGTTCGCGGCGGGCGCGCTCCCGATCGCCGCGGGTGAGGCGATTCGCGTCGCCATGGAGGCGCGTATCGGCCATCCCGCGATCCCGCAAGGCGATGTCGCGCAGGTCATCTCGCATGCGTTCGGCGGCGCGGTGGCCTCCGTCGCGCCCGATGCGACGGCGTTTCCGCATCGCAACGCGACCCTTCTCAGCCAGTTCCTCTCCGGGTGGACCGCGGGAGCGACCGACGCACGGGCGCTTGCGAACGCCGCGTGGGTGGAGGACCTGCGCGATTCGCTCCAACCGCTCTATGCAGGCGGCGCCTATCTCAACTACCCGGACGAACGCCTCGCGGACTGGCGGAGCGCGTACTGGGGCGCGAACCTCGCCCGGCTTTCGAAGGTGAAGTCGACCTACGACCCGGATCGCGTCTTCCGAGGGCGCCAGTTCGTGTGACGGCGGGGTTGCGCGGGATCGCGATCACGCCGAGTCGCCAAGTCACGCGCGCGGGCGCGCGGCGAGCGCGCGGCGGATCGTCTCGAGCGCGCGGGCGCGAGACTCGCCTTCGACCGGCTGACGCGGCGCGCGCACGCGCTCGTCGCCCGTACCCGTCTCGGCCATCACGAGCTTGATGAGTTGGACGAAGTCGGGCACGGTGTCGAGCCGGAGGAGCGGCAGGAACCATGCGTAGAGCTCATCGCAGGCGGCGACGTCGCCGGCCGCGTGCGATTGCGCGAGCCGGAAGAGGCGCACGCTTTCCGCGGGCAGTGCGTTCGCGAGGCCGGCGATCCAACCCGCGCAGCCCATGCGCGCGCCCTCGACCGCGCAGTCGTCGAGTCCGACGAGTGCGCCGACCTTCCGAGTCCGGCCGCGGTTGCCCGCGACGAGCGCCGTGAGCTTGCGCGCGTCGCCGGTCGAGTCCTTCACCGCCACGAGGTTCGCATGCCGCTCGGCGAGATCGAAGACCTGCTCGGCCGAGACGTCGACGACGTACGCCGGCGGGTTGTTGTAGAGCATCATCGGTAGCGGCGCCGCCGCGAGCATCGCCTCGAAGTGGGCGCGGTACTCGCGCCACGGGCCCTTGTGGACGTAGGGCGGCAGGATCATGCAGCCGCGCATGCCGAGATCCGCCGCCTTCTCGACCTGCCGCACGGCCTCGCGCGTGGATGCCGCCGAGATCGTGGCGAACGCACTGCCCTTCCCCTCGCTGGCTGCGGTGATCGCGCGCCAGCCCTCCGCGCGCTCCTCGAAGGAGAGCGTCTGCCCTTCGCCGAGCGAGCCCGGCCACACGGTGCCCGTGCATCCGGCGTCGAGCATCCGGTGCGTGAGGTTCGCGAGCCCCGTCGCGCAGATGGAACCATCCTCGCGGAACGGCGTCACGATCGCGGGAATCACGCCGCGGAAGGGGGCGCCGGTCGAATCGTCGGGGGAAGTGGTCGCGGGGGCGTCGGGTGATCGCATGCCCGCAGCGTATCAGCGCGCGCGAGTATCCTGCGCCGCGTGCAGATCCGCCGCTTCATCGACAGCCACACCGAAGGCGAGCCCACGCGCGTCCTCCTCGGCGACGATCGTGCGCCGCTGCGCATCACCCTCCCCGAACTCCTCGCGCGATGGACGCGCGACGGCCGCCTCGTCATCCCGCCCGAGATGCTCGCGCTCGCCGCGCATCCGCGCGCGGCGGAGGCGACGGTCTGCGCGCTCGCGTGCAATCCCGCCTCGCGCGAGGCCGCATGCGGCGTCCTCTTCTGGAATGCCGCCGGAGCCCTCGGCATGTGCGGCCACGCGACGATCGGCCTCGCTCGCTCACTCGCGTGGGCCGGCCACGATCTTCCGCGCGAGGCGGTCCTCGAGACGCGCGTCGGCTCGGTCACCGTACGGCTCGGCACCGACGGCACGATCGGATTCGCGAACGTCGCGTCGTATGTCCATGCCCGCGACGTCGAGGTCGTGCTCGAGCAGGGCGGCATCGCGCGCGGCGACGTCGCCTGGGGCGGCAACTGGTTCTTCATCGTGCGTCACGACGGCGGACCGTCGCTCGGTGCGACGTCGCGGGGGAAGGCCGGCCGCGCCATGCGCACGCACGCGGAGGAGCTCGCCTACGCCGAGTCGATCGCGCGCGGGATCGCGCGCGCCGGTCTCCGCGGTGGGCCTGAGAACGGCGGCGTGATCGACCACGTCGCGATCATCTTCACGCCGTCGCGCGGCGACGCGGATGCGCGCAACTTCGTCCTCTGTCCGAACGGCACCTTCGACCGCTCGCCCTGCGGCACGGGAACGAGCGCGCTGCTCGCGTCGCTGGCCGCGCGCGGCGAACTCGCGCCGGGCGCCCTCTGGCGGCAGGAGAGCGCGATCGGCAGCCTCTTCCTCGCGCACTACGCGCCGTCCGCCGCCGGCGGCGGGCGGGTCGTGCCGACGATCGAGGGACGCGCCTTCGTCGTCGGCGAGGGAAGCGTGGTCGAGGATCACGGCGACCCATCCGCGCGCGGCGGCTGGATCGAGGAAGCCTGAGGCGCGCGCGGGCCACGGGCAGCATCGGCGGTCGAACGCCGCGTCCCGAGAGTCGTTTCCGTAGGACAGGGAGCCCATCCATGCGACAGGAAGCGCACGAAATCCTCTACAACCCGCGCCTCAACAAGGGCACGGCCTTCAGCGAGACCGAGCGCGAACTCCTCGGACTGACCGGGCTCTTTCCCGACGCCGTCGAGACGAGCGAGCTCCAGCAGCGGCGCGCGCTGATGCAGCTCGACCGCCGCGCGAACGACCTCGAGCGCTACGTCTACCTCTCCGAACTGCAGGACCGCAACGAGCGGCTCCTCTACCAACTGCTGCGCGCGGACCCCGTGCGCCACATGCCGATCGTGTACACGCCGACGGTGGGCGAGGCCTGCCAGAAGTTCGGCCACATCATGCGGCGGCCGAAGGGGCTCTACGTGTCGCTGCGGCACCGCGGGCGCGTCGCCGACATCCTGCGCAACTGGCCGGAAGCCGACGTGCGCATCATCTGCGTCACCGACGGCGAGCGCATCCTCGGGCTCGGCGACCTCGGGATCTGCGGCATGGGCATCCCCGTCGGGAAGCTCGCGCTCTACACCGCGGTCGGCGGCGTGCATCCGGCGCGCTGCATGCCGGTCGTCCTCGACGTCGGCACGAACAACCGCGAGTTCCTCGCCGATCCGCTCTACCCGGGCCTGCGGCACGAGCGCGTGCGCGGCGCGGAGTACGACGCGCTCGTCGAGGAGTTCGTGCAGTCGGTGCAGGACGTGTACCCGAAGGCGTGCATCCAGTTCGAGGACTTCCACAACACGACCGCGATCCCGCTCCTCGCGCGCTACCGCGACCGCGTGTCGTGCTTCAACGACGACATCCAGGGCACCGCGTCGATCGCGGTCGCGGGGCTCTTCGCCGCCTGCCGCGCGCTCGACAACACGCTCGCCGACCACCGCTACCTCTTCTTCGGCGCGGGCAGCGCGGCGACCGGGATCGCGGACCTCGTCGTCCAGGCGATGAAGGCGCGGGGTGTGCGCGACGAGGACGCGCGCTCGCGCATCTGGCTGATGAACTCGAAGGGCCTCGTCGTGCGCGACAACCCGGGCATCCAGCCGCACCAGGTTCCGTTCGTCCGCGAGGGTGCGCTGGTGCCGACGCTCGTCGAGGCGGTGCAGGCCGTGCGGCCGACCGTCCTCGTCGGAACGAGCACGCAGCCGCAGACCTTCACCCGCGAGGTGATCGAGGCAATGCGCGCTCACTGCCGGCGCCCCGTCGTCTTCCCGTACTCGAACCCGACCTCGAAGGCGGAATGCACCGCCGAGCAGGCGTGGAACTGGACCGATGGCGAGGCGATCTTCGCGGCGGGCTCGCCGTTCGCGCCGGTCGAGATCGGCGGGCGCGTCCTGATTCCGGGCCAGGGGAACAACGTCTACATCTATCCCGCGGTCGGACTCGCGGTCTACGCCTGCGAGGCGGCGCGCGTGACCGACGAGATGTTCCTCCGCGCCGCCGAGTCGCTGTCGGCGCGCACGTCCGACGCCGAACTCTC
>JBIIYI010000228.1:0-5244 GCA_044346895.1 Phycisphaerales bacterium | reverse complement strand
AGCGTATCCTCCGCGTTGCTCGTCCCATGCCCGAGGTTGTTCGTGCCGATCAGGAGGAAGACGTGCTCGGGCTCCAGTCGCGTGAGGGGCGCCTGTGCGAGTCGGTAGAGGACGTTCTCGGTGCGATCGCCCGAGTTGCCGAGGTTCAGTGCGCCGAGCGGCGCGAGGTGCTTCTCCCATGCGGCCTTTCCCGGATCCTCCCACGCCTGGGTGATCGAGTCTCCGACGAAGACGAGTTTCGCCGGAGCCGCCTCCTTCGCGCGACGGATGCACTCCTTCTCACGCGCGATCGCCCACTCGTCGGTCCGTGGCGCCGGTGCCAGCGAGGACGGCGGCTTGACTCCCCCGATCGTACGGGGCGACTCCGATGCGAAGCCAAGTGCGAGGAGGACTGCGGCTGCGGCGATGCCGACGGATGCGAGCATGGGGATCTGCATCGGCGCATCCTACGGGCAGCAAGCGCTTGAAAAGCACCGCGCCCGCGTGGGTCGCACGCGGGCGCGGTGGAAGAGCTTTGGTCTTTCTCGCTTACGGGCAGGCGCCCCACGAGCTGAGGACCTGCGCGAGGTCGGCCGAATCGACCGAGCCGCTGCCGTCGAGGTCGGCGGCGCATCCACCGCAGGTTCCCCACGAGCTGAGGACCTGCGCGAGGTCGGCGGAATCAACCGAGCCGTTGCCGTCGAGATCCGACGGGCACGGCGGCGCGTCGGGCTCGCAGCTCACCGAGAGCGTGCCGGTTCCGCCGCTGTTCACCTTGCTGCCGATGCGGACGACGTAGGTCGTGCCGGCGGTGACTTCGGTGACGAGGGAGGTGGTGGTCGTCGGCGCGCATGTGAAGGTGTCGTCGCTGCATGCGAAGACGGGGGTCGCCGCGCTCGGGCACGACGAGCCGGCGTACATCACGATGCGCGAGTCGAAGGACGCCGCGCCGCAGGTCGAGAGCGTCGCGATGCCGGTGCACGGCGCGGTCCAGCGGTACCAGACGTCGTTGTAGCAGTTGGCTCCGGCGCCATCGAGGCAGCTCGCCGCGACCGACGGCGTGCTGTCGCCGGCGCTCGTGGTGTCGAAGCTCGTCGAGGCGGCCGTGATGTTGATCGCGCTCGCGCACTCGTCGTTCGCCGGCGGCGGGGCCGAGACGTTGACGGTCATCGCATAGTCGTTGCGCGTATCGGCACCGAGGTAGACGCGCATCAGGAGCGACGAGGTACCCGCGGTGTTCTGCACCGTGAAGGCCTCGTTGTTGGTGTTCGCGTTGCGGTCGGCGAGCAGGGTGCCGCCGCACGAACCGAAGACCTGCACGTCGACGTCGCCGTTGGCGTGCGTGAACGTCAGGCTGACCGAGGCGGTCGCGCCCGGTCCGGCGGGAATCACGTACCAGTCCTCGTCGAGGCGCTTCACGACGCGCGCGGTGTACGCGGTGCCCGGCGTGATCGAGACCGCGGTCGCGCAGGTGTCGTTCTGCTCGAGGTTGTCGTCGGCACCCGCCGCGAGCAGCGCCGCGAAGCCGCCGGTGTTCACGGCGACGTCCCAGCGTCCGTAGCCGTCGTCGGCCTGCGGCGTGTTGCAGAAGCTCGCGCCGCACGTGAGCACGCCGTAGAGCTTCTTGTCCGTGTCGCGGTAGATCGCGCTACCCGACGAACCGCCCTCGGTGACGCCGGTCGTGGTCACGCCGTACTGCGTGGCGGAGTTCCACGAGAGGCTCGACCAGTTGGAGGTCGGGCTGCCGCAGTTGAACGAGTTCGCGTTCTTCACGCCGAACGAGATGCGCTGGTAGCTGCCGTCCGGATGGTGGAGGCAGGTCGAGAGCGTGCTCGTGCCGACCGACGAGCCGAGCCACCCGACCCAGTAGGTCGTCGTGGGCACGGTCGGACGGATCATGAGCAGCGTGCAGTCGCTCGCAAGCTGGGTCGCGGAGAGGTCGCCGCCCGTGATGTTCGTGCCCGCGGCCGCGGTGGCCGACGCCGCGCAGGTGTTGCGGCGGTAGAAGAAGTTGAACTGGCAGGAGTTGGCGACCGACACGGTCGAGATGCAGTGGTTGGCGGTCGCGACGTACGGGGTCTCGTCGGCCGCGGTCGTCGCGATGAGCTGACCCGAGCAGAGCGAACCGGAGAAGATGAGGCGGACGGTCGCGTTCGACTCGTTGGCCCAGGTCGGGAAGCAGATCGGATCGAGGTGGCAGGTGCCGACGGCGACGCCGCCCTCGTCCTCGCCCGTCTTCCAGATCTGGCGGTAGCCGTGGTAGTAGTCGACGCCCGTGAACGGCAGGCCCTTGACGCGGGCGCCCGTCGGAACGAACCACTCGATCATCGCCTCGCCGGTGGGCATCGACATGCTCCACGCCTCGCCGGTGCCGAACTCGCCGACGCCCTCGATCGGTCCGACGACCGAGCCCTCGAAGCCGGGCGACGACAGGCGGACTTCCTGACCTTCGGGGACGTTGAGTCCGGTGAGGTGCAGTCGGGCGGTCGTCGCGTTGGGGCTCACGAGCACCACGCGCCAGACGCTGCCGCCCTCGACGGGGATCCACTCGCCGTCGGCGATGTCGAGCGCGACGGAGACCGGGATGGCGAAGCGCAGCGGCTTCGGGCCGTTCCCGTTGCCGAGGACCTCGTCCTCGGCGAGGTAGTACTCGTTGTCCTGCGGGGGAAGTTCGAAGACGGTCGACGGGATCGCGTCGAACCCGTGGATCGCCGAGAGCGGCTGGAGCGCCTCCTGCTCGGTCCACGGCGTGCCCTTCAGCGCGTGCCCGTTCGCCTCGAGGGTCGCGCGCACGTTCGCCATCTTGAGCGAGGCATCGGGCTTGGTCCCTTCCGCATGCGCGAGGGAACCGGAGAGCAGCAGGAAGGTCGTGGCGACCGTCAGATGACGCATTCGAAATCTCCTGATGAAGGACGAAACGGACAGAAGCGCAGCGCTTGGAACGCACCCGGAAGACGCCCGGCGCCGATGGGACGACGCGTGAGCGGACGCCTTCGAACCTCACGACCCGCGCCGGAAAGACGACCCACCGCGGACGTTCGAGGTTAACCCCATTCGCGGTGCGGGCAAGGTGGTTCCGAAAAACACGCGACCCCGACCGAGGTCGGGGTCGCGATTGGATCGAATCTCGCGGATTTGGGGACGTTCCGCCGGCCCAGCCGGGGATCGCTCAGACGCCCGCAGCCATCTTCTCGGCCTTCTTGCGGGCGTCGGCGAGCGTGCCGACGTACATGAAGGCGCTTTCCGGGAGGTCGTCGCCCTCGCCGTTGGCGAGGCGCTCGAAGCTGTCGATCGTGTCCTCGAGCGGGCAGGTCACGCCCGGGAGGCCGGTGAAGACCTCGCCGACGTAGAACGGCTGCGAGAGGAAGCGCTCGATCTTGCGCGCGCGGGAGACCGTGAGCTTGTCCTCTTCCGAAAGTTCGTCGACGCCGAGGATCGCGATGATGTCCTGAAGGTCCTTGTACCGCTGGAGGATGCCCTGCACGCGGCGCGCGCACTTGTAGTGGCGCTCGCCGAGGACCTGCGGGTCGAGGATGCGCGAGCTCGAGCCGAGCGGATCGACCGCCGGGTAGATGCCCTTCTCGGCGATCTTGCGCTCGAGCACGATGAACGCGTCGAGGTGGCTGAAGGTCGTCGCGGGGGCGGGGTCGGTGAGGTCGTCCGCGGGAACGTAGATGGCCTGCACCGAGGTGATGGCGCCCTGACGGGTCGAGGTGATGCGCTCCTGGAGCGCACCCATCTCGGTCGC
Organism: Phycisphaerales bacterium; assembly: GCA_044346895.1. Taxonomy (GTDB): domain Bacteria; phylum Planctomycetota; class Phycisphaerae; order Phycisphaerales; family SM1A02; genus QWPT01. Next base: position 1,517 of record JBIIYI010000228.1, on the reverse strand, counting down.
AAGGTTCGGCTGGTAGCCGACGGCGCTCGGCATGCGGCCGAGGAGCGCCGACACTTCCGAACCGGCCTGCGTGAAGCGGAACACGTTGTCGACGAAGAGGAGCGTCTCCTTACCCGACGCATCGCGGAACTCCTCCGCCATCGTCAGCGCGGAGAGCGCGACGCGCAGACGCGCGCCCGGCGGCTCGTTCATCTGGCCGAAGACCATGGCCACCTTGTCGAGCACGTGCATCTTCTTGCCGCTCGCGTCGGTGTACTCGGCCTCCTGCATCTCGAGCCACAGGTCGTTGCCCTCGCGGGTGCGCTCGCCGACGCCGGCGAACACCGAGTAACCGCCGAAGTTTCGGGCGACGCGCGCGATCATCTCCTGGATGACGACGGTCTTGCCGACGCCTGCGCCGCCGAAGAGGCCGATCTTTCCACCGCGGACGAACGGGCAGAGAAGGTCGATGACCTTGATGCCGGTCTGGAGGATCTCGGTCTTCGGATTGAGCTCGACGAACTCGGGCGGTTCGCGGTGGATCGGCGAGGTCTTCGTCGAGGCGACCGCGCCGCGCTCGTCGACCGGCTGGCCGAGCAGGTTGAACACGCGTCCGAGGACGCCTTCGCCCACCGGCACGCGCACCGGTGCGCCGGTGTCGGCGCATGGATCGCCGCGCTTCACGCCGTCGGTCGAGGCGAGCGCGACGCAGCGGACCTGACCGCCGCCGAGGTGCTTCGCGACCTCACCGACGAGCAGGGACTTCTGGCCCTTCGACTCGAAGTTGATGTGGACGGCGTTGTAGATCTCGGGCAGGTCCGACTCGGGGAACTGCGCATCGAAGGTCGATCCGATGACCTGAATGACGGTGCCGGTGCTGGCCATGGGGGCTCCAAATGTGCCCGAGGCTCCGAGGCCCGGGCGCTGCGTGGGTGTCTGAGGTGGTCCACCGCTCGATCCATCCTCCCGATCGGGAGTTCGTGACGGATTTCACGGAGGGTCGAGAAGATAGCGACTCCGCGCGGGGGCTGCAAAGGCTCGACCGTTGGAAGCAGCACGGTTTTCGGACGCGCACGCGAGGCACGCAAGACTTCGCGGTCGCAGGAGAAGCGGGGCGTCCGAGCGGACGGGCGAACACGGAGGCGCGGGCGGTGTTCGCCCCGGGTACTCAGCCGAGGGCGTCCTCAGCCGCGGGCGTCCACGGTCCGACCGAGGGTCAGACCGGTTGCAACCTCGATGCGGTCGGCGGCACGGGTGTACATCGCGTACGCGCCCACTGCGGACCGGGGGGGCTGGCCGACGTCCGACCGGGAGGAGAGCGCCGTCTGCGGCAGGGGCTGGGGCGCTTCGAATCCCTCGCCGCGGGAGACGGGCGAATCGACCTGTCCGGCGACCATGGCCGCCAGTGCGGGCGAGAGCGTGTCCTGATGACGGCCGATGCGCATCGGATCCGGAGTCGAGGCGCGCGCATGCGGAGGAATGATCGAGCCGTCCGCCTGGCGCGAGACCGACGTCCGCGCGGGCGATGACGGGGAGCC
>JBIIYI010000227.1:0-5246 GCA_044346895.1 Phycisphaerales bacterium | reverse complement strand
AACTCGACCGAACGCCGAGCGATCTCGATGACGGGCCTGCGCTCGCGCTCCTCCGGGTAGAGCCGGGCGATGCGCGCCGGAAGCGCGGAGCGCTCGACCCGCAGCAGGAAGCGCGACGGACGCAACGGGTCGCCGGCGGCCGAGCGTCTCGCGGCCACGAACTGCACGCTCGAAGGCAGCCCCTTCGCACGACGCGCATGCATGCGACGGAGGATGCCGTCGAGGATCCACGCGTCGCGCGCGGCGCGCCGTTCGCTCGAGAGAAGCCCCAGCGTGCGGCGGATCGCATCGGGAAGCAGCGCGTCCGCCACGTCGCCCTCGGGCACCGCTCCGTCGCAGAAACCGGCCAGCACGAGATGCGGCTCGTCGGCGACGCCCGCGTCGAGCCACTGGACGATCGAGACACCCTGCTCGCGTCCCTCGCCGCGGATGTCGGTGCGGTCGACCGCCGCGCGCAGCAGGCGCACCGCCTCGTCGCAGGCGATCGGCGTGGCGAACGCCGCGGGAACCTCGGCGAACTCGCCGAGCACGCGGTCGAGCGCGGCGATCGAGCGGGCGCGCTCCCCTGCGAAGGCGCCGCTCGCGTCCTCGCCGATGATCGCCGCGAGGTACGAGCGCATCGGTCGCGGCCATTCGGACAGCCGACGGGCGTCGACGAGCGGCGCCACCTGAGCCGCCACACGGTCGCGGATCGCGCGGAATCCATCCACCCCGTGCGCCGAGCAGATGCTGTCGCGCCAGGATTCGGCGAGCGTCTCGACGCGGTAGCGCGCGACGTCGTGCTCATCGCCGGCGGCGGCAAGCGCGCGATGCACGTCGGGATGCCGGATGTACGCGGCAAAAGCATCCATGCTCTCGTCGCCGACGAGCGCCTCGAGACGCGCAAGCAGCGTGCCGAGGCGGGTGGCGGAGAAGACGCGCGACTCGACGCGCGCGGCGCTGCTGCCCGCCTCGCCGAGCGCCGTCTCGATCGCACGCCGCGTGTCCTCGTCGGGCGCCATGACCGCGATTTCGTCGCTGCGGCGCGGCGTCGGAATCACGCGAATCGACTGCAACACCTCGTCCGCGGCATCGCGAGGCCCCTCGCCGATGCGGATCGCGTCGTGCGGGAGGACGTCGGTCGGGAAATCGTGCGATGACCAGCGCGCCCTCGACGGGAAACCCTCCTCGTCGAGGAACGGCTCGGCGCCGTCCGTCGCCGGAATGGGACCGCCTGGAACCGCCCACGCGCGCGCCGCATGGACGCAGACTTCGATCGAGACTCCGCGCGCCTCGAGCGCTCGGAAGAGCGCCCGATGGACCGGCTCGGGATCTGCGAAGAGGACGACCACCCGATCGAAACCGATCGACGACGCGAGCGATGCGACCGGCGGTGATGCGGCGGATGATGCGGCGGATGACGCCGCGGGATCCCGCCTCTCGCCGAGCGCGTGAAGCAGCGCATCGCGGAGCGCGTCGTCGCGGTCGGCGACGCCCGCCGCGTCGAGGATTCCCCCGCGCACGCTGGCACATGCCTCGAGCGCGCGCCAGTGCTCGGCAAGACGCGCGTCGGCACCCCCGCGCAGCGCGAGCGCCTCGATCGCCGAGCGCACCGTCGCGAAGGTGTGCATCGCCGACGCGACCTCCGCGGAAAGTTTCGCGAGTCGCGCGGCCACGCGCGGACGCAGACGGTCCGGAAGTTCGTCGGAACTCCCGAATGCCGCGGCGATGCGCGCGAGGAGCGGCGCGTCGGTTGCCGCGATCCGCTCGATCGCCTCGCGCCAGCTCGCCTGCGCACCGATGCGCGAGAGCAGCGGCCGCGATGGAGCGATGAAGCGCCCGAACAGCATGAGCGGCGTGACGATCGACGGAGCATCGAGCACGCAGCCCGCCGCGCGCGACTGCTCGAGCAGACGCCGCTCGACCGCCCGGGCGATGCGACCGCCGGGAACGACGAGGAGGGTGCGCGCGAGATCGAAGCGCCGATCCACCGTGCCAACGGAGGCTGCGTCCGACCCGACAGGCTGCGCCGACCGCGATAGCGACCCGAGTTCGGAACGCGCTCGGGATGGCGCACGCGTCACCACATCCGCGAGCGCTTCCGAGAGCGGAAGCGCCGGATCGAGTTCATGAATCGTGCGCATGCCGTTGTTCACATCATCCCCGCCGACGTTCACCGTTCCACACGCTCCAACCACCGACTTGAGGTTCCGACTCGAGCCGCGATCCATCATCCGTCACGCTGCCGCGAGATTCTCCCGCGACAATCTCCCGCGAGACGCTTCAGCGACATTCTCCCGCGAGATCTCCCGCGACATTCCCCCGCGACACTCTCGCACGACACTCTCCCGCCACTTCCCTCCGACCCGGTCGCCACGCCGTGCTCGGCTCGACGACCGACCCGCGCGAGCGCCAGCGTCGCGCGATCGTTCGTTCGCCCCGAGCCAGACTCCATCACGCCTTGCCCGGCGTCGCCACGCCATGATGCGACGCCCAACCATCCGAACACCCGACCGACGAACTCCTTCGACCGCCCCGAGCCGCAACGGCCTCGAATGCATGAGGCAGCGCCAGTCCCGCTGACCGTATCAGATCCGCTTCCCTCCTCGCCCGCAACGCAAGTCCTCTGCTCAGTCCGCTCGGCCGCCGCTCGGCCGCCGCACGGCCCCGCACGGCCCCGCTCGGCCCCGCTCGGCCCCGCTCGGCCCCGCGCACGCCGCCGCATCACGACGACGCGAATCTACCCGCAGGCTCCACGCGATCGACGCCACGTGGCGGAAATTCCACACTGAAAATCCGGCCGGAAAATCAACCGGACTTCCGCACGACGGGATGCTGGCCGAACTCCGCGCGGCATCGCCGCGCCCTCCGCCCACCCCGACGCGCCGCGCGTCAGTCGCGGTACTTCACATGGCACGCCTTGCAGTTCGCGCCGATCGCCGCCATCGCCGACCTGAGCCTCGCCTTCTCCTCGTCCGCGAGCGCGCCGGCATCCACACCCGCCTGCCTCGCGGCTCCGACCTTCAGCGCCACGAACGCCTCCTCGAGCGCGCCCGCCTTCGCCGCACCGTCCTCGAGCAGCGCGTTGAAGTCGGTCTTCCCCGCGGCGTCGAGCGACGATAGATGCGCATCGTCGACGAGCAGTCGGAGGAGATCCGCAAGCTTGCCCGCATCGGCGGCCGGCGCGAGATCCGGATGATCCTTCGGCACCGCCCAGCCGTTCCTCTCGACGAGACGCAGGCGGTCGAACGCCTCGTCGATCGCCACCATCGCCGCCACCATCGAGTCCGGCCTGGTCACCTCCGGGAAGTCGGCGCTCGCCGCATCGATCGCCGCGGCCATCATCGGCGCGGCCTTCGCCGTGCAGGCCCACAGACCCCGGTAGGAATCGGCGGTCTGCGACACCTTCATGCGCTCGGCCGCGAGGGCGTTCGTCGACCAGCCGAGCGACACCGCGATCGTGCCCGCGGCGCCGGCGCTGCGATGCTTGCCGTGATGGCAGTGGATGTAGATCGGCTTCGGAAGGTCGCGCACCGCGCGCACGAGCTGCGCCTTGCGGACGTCGTCGAATCCGTCGTACCCGATGGGCAGGTGCACGTAGCGGAGGCCGCGCTTCCTCGCGCCCTCGACGTCGGGGATCGCGCCATCGACCGAGATCACGGTCTTGAAGCCGAGCTTCGCGAGCGAATCGAGGCCATCCGCACCCTCCGGCGCACTTCCCGAGACCAATCGATCGTGGAAGGCGACGAGGTTGTGGATGCCGGGGAAGTCCGCGGGAACGTCGGTCGTCACGAGCGGCATGGCCGCCGGCTCGGGCTTGCGCGTCGAGGGCGCGCCGTCCCCGACACCCCCGGCCGCCACGAGCTTCGCGGAGCAGAGGAGGAGCGCGAGAAGCGCGAGAATCGGGAGGGCGCCGCGCCGGATGATGCCGCTGATCCGCATGGAAGCAGAATAGAGCTCCGGTCCCGAACCGCAACGGCTCGGTCGCGGCTGTTCGGGAGGCTTGCTATCCTCTCGCGCCCCGGACGACCCCGTCCGGATTCGAACTCCCAGTCTTCCTGCGACTTCCTGTTCCCCCTGCGACGGATCCACCGATGAGCGGCATCACCGAACCTACCGGCTACAACCACGAAGAGGCGGCGTTCAAGAAGCAGGAGCTCGAGCAGCTCGCGAAGATCCGCGCCGAGCTCGACGCCAAGCGCAAGGCCGCGGAGTCCGGCGCCGCGAAGGCCGCCCACTGGATGTGCTGCCCGAAGTGCGGCGGCAAGATGGCCGAGAAGAAGTTCGAGAACGTCATGATCGACGTCTGCGGCTCGTGCGGCGGCATGTACTTCGACGCGGGCGAACTCGACATCCTGATCAAGCATGAGAAGGCCGGCGCAGGCGTGCTCGGCCGTCTGTTCGGCCGCTGATCGCTCCCGGTTGCTCCCGGTCGCTCGCGGTCGAACGACGCCTCGCCGAGGTGCGGCGCTGGAATCCGGCTGCGCGAGCGCGCTGTCTCGAGGCTGCACGTCGAGATCTCCGAAACGGCGCCCTGTCGTCCGCGCGTTCCGTCCGCACGTCCCGTTCGGGCGTCCCGGGCGTGTTTCTCCGCGTCGCCTGCCGACGGCGTCCCGCGGCGTCATCCCGAGCCTGCGATCGTCGGCGACCCCGAGCCATTCGTCCGCGACCCGATCGTTCGGGGACCGATATCCGCAGTTTTCTCCGCCTGAGCGCGACCGTTCCGGTTGGAGGCGCGCCACGTCGTGGCATGATGAGGAGCCATGCCCGCTCCCGCCCTTGCGCTCCTATCCGCGGCGCTACCGATCCTCCCCGCGCCCGCCGCACCCGCGTTCCTACGCGTCGCGGTCGAGGGTGCAGTCGTCGGCTTCGACCTGCGGCCGGTTCCCGAGTTCGAGGATGCGCTCGTCGAGATCCACGGCATGCACGGGATCGAGCGGACGACCACGCGGAGGCTTGGTGTCCGCGCGCTGCAAGGCTCGACCGGCGACCTCTCGCTCTGCGCGACCCTGTGCGATGGGACCATCCGAGCGCAGGTCGTCGACCACCGCGACGGATCGCTGTTCGAGGTCACCGAGACCGCGCTCGGCGCGCTCGGACGCGGCGACGCTCCGGCGACCTCGACCGACCGCGGTATCGGCCGCTCGTTCCCCGTGCTGACCTCGACGCGCGCCGAGCCCGCGGGCATCGCGTGCGGGGCCGACGCGCCCGACGGGCTCCCGCAGGGATTCGAACGGCGGCTGCTGCCGCCGGACGACGGCGGCGTC
>JBIIYI010000226.1:0-5249 GCA_044346895.1 Phycisphaerales bacterium | reverse complement strand
AGCGCGGGATGCACATGGCCCGTCACCGTGTGGCCGAGGGCGCGCGCGAAGTCGTAGCCCGCGCCGTCGGAACCCGACTTCGGCAGCGCCTTGCCGCCCGTCGCGAGGATCACGCGCCGCATGCGCTCTTCGCCCCAGCCTCCAGGCGCGTCGCCGCGCACGATGAAGCCCCCGTCCGCATCGCGCTCGATCGACGCGACGCGTCGCGGGTGGCGGATCTCGACGCCGGCGTCGCGCGCGGCCTGGAGCAGCGCGTTCAGGATCGTGCGCGCGTCGTCGGTCGTCGGAAAAAGTTTGCCCGTATCCTCACGCTTGAGTTCGACGCCGTACGCCTCGAAGAACTTCACCGTCTCGGCGACCCCGAAGCGCCGCAGCACGTTCCGGATCGCGTTCGGCGAACTTCCGGCATACGCCCTCTCGTCGACCGCGTGGTGCGTGACGTTGCAGCGCCCGCCGCCCGCGACGAGGATCTTCGCGCCGAGCGTCCTCGCGCCGTCGAGCGCAAGCACGCGCGCCCCCGCGCGACCGGCGTGGATCGCCGCGAACAAGCCCGCGGCTCCGGCGCCGACGACGACCACATCCCACGCGTCGGTCGCGCTCGCGGTCACTTCCCGACCGGCTCCGCGGGCGCGGTTGCGACCAGCCTGACCGAGTTCTTCGCGTCGATCGACTTCTCGGCCGCGAAATCGACTCCGATCTCCGCGCCCTCCGGGCCTTCCGCGAAGAACCGCACGAAGACGGATCCGCGCGAGGGGATGCCCTCCTCAAGTCGCAGCGAGGTCGGCGTTTCGGCATCAGGCGTGAACGTGCGGTCGAAGCGGCCATCGGCCGTTCCGGACGACACGATGCGCACGCCCTCAGGCGCGCGAAGCGTGACAACGTCGGGCACGCCCGACTTCGTCTGCGCGGCGCGCGCCGTCCGAGTCGGGATCAAGGCGTCGTTCCGGAGTTCGACCGTGACCTCGTAGAGACGATCGCCGAGCTTCCGGACGCGCGACGGACCGAAGGAGACGCGCGGCATCTCCCGGGCGTGGAAGATCGTGAACGCCGCGTTGCGGTGGCACTCCTCCTCCAGCATCCACGACGGCGGGATGCGCGACGACCACTTGTTGCTTCCGCCGACGAGCACCTTGCCGAGCGTCGGATGTTCGACCTCTGTGAAGGGCGCCGTCGTCTGGTCGAACAGCAGCCGCTCGCGCCAGCGCTCCATCGCGCCGCGGTCGGGCGAGCCGCCGTTCTGCGAGATGCGCTTCTCCGTCCAGAGTTCGTTCGTGAAGCTCACGATGCCGAGGCTCTCGGAGAGCCAGTTCACGAATCCGCCGCGCACGGGGTAGAGATCCGAGTGGATGACCATCGATCGATACCCCGGCAGCATCTCGGCGCCGGCGTTCGCGATGGCGTCGTACGCCGCGCGATCCGCGGCGTACGCCCCCTCGCGATTCGGGGCGCCGGGCCCGCGCAGGATCATGCCGCCGGTGTTGTGGTAGGCCTGTCCCGCCGCGATGTTCGGCTTGGTGAGGATGAAGCGCGCCACGGCCTCGGTCTCGGGGTAGGAGAGCGGCCAGTCGCCGGCGCCGCCCTGCACGTGCCGAGGATGCCAGTCGGCGGGGAAGTTCCGGTTCATGTCGTAGCCGCCGGGACCATCCTCGTTGACCTCGCCGTCGCCGTCGTTGTCGATCCCTTCCATCCCGGCCACCGACCAGTCGCCTCGACGGATCGAGCCGTCCGCGCGCGGCTCCGGGGCGACGGGTTCCATGACGTTCGGATCGAGTTCGCTTCGACGATGGGTGCCGTTCGGATCGGGCCGCCACATCATGCCGATCGAGCCGTCGCCGTCGAGATCGTCGGGACCGTCCTCGTCGAGCGCGCCGTCGCGGTCGTCGTCGGTCGGCTTCATCCCGGTGCGCGACGAGTGCGGCGAGTTCTGCTCGTCGAACCAGTTCTGCCGGCCGTCCGGGTTGACGCAGGGCACGAAGTAGAACGCGGTGCGGTCGACGAGCTCGGTGATCGCCGGAATCTTGCCGTAGTTCTCGACGAGATACCACGCGGTGTAGAGCACGGTCTCGCTCGCCTGAATCTCGTTGCCGTGGATGTTGCCGTCGATGTACATCGCGGGCTTGTCGGTGTCGGCGCCGGTCTTCGGATTGTTGAGGATGAGCGCGAAGACCGGCCGACCCTCCGAACTGCTGCCGAGGTCGACGTAGGTGAGGAGCCCGGCGTGCGCCGCGGCAAGCGCCTTCGACTCGGCGATGAGTTCGGGCACGTCGCGGTAGTGGTCGAAGCGCAGCGTCGACTTCGCCTCGGTGCGGTCCTGCGCGGACGACGCGCCCGCGATCGCGCCGGCGGCGCAGAGCGCGAGCGCGGGCATGGCGGAGGCGGAAACCCGACGGATCGATGCGAGGAGGGAATTGGAGTGCTTCACGGCTGCACCTCCTTCGAGGCGGGTTGGGCGCTGGGTGGGGTGGCGGACGTCGGCGCGCCGGGCGCGCGATCCGCGGTCCGCACGATGTCGTCGAAGAAGGCGCCGCTCACGGTGACGGTGAGCGGGCGGTCGCTCGGCATGCGGACCGTCCATTCGAACTCGCGCGCCTCGTGCGCGGCGATCCGATCGAGTTTCTCGACGGCACGTCCGGCGACGACGTCTTCGGGTGCGACGCCGATCCGGACCACGACGGGCGGCACCACGCCCGTGATGCGGCCCATCTCGGTCGTCGTCGGCGCGTCGCTCCGGTTGGTGACGCGCATGCCGATCCGCGCGAGCCCTCCGCCGAGGTCGCGCACGACAAGGTCGCTCGCCTCGAGTCGGGGAACATCGTCGGAGATCTCGGCCAGGAACGGCGCGGACTGCATCGCAAGCGCCTCGGCCTGCGACGCCGTCGGCGACTCGCGCAGGAACGGTGCGAATCCGCCGATCTCGACGGCGCCGTATTTCGGATGCGTCGCGGGTTTCCAAGCGACGAGGCCGCGTCCGTCGTACATGCGGTGGACGAGGTCGATCCAGGCCTGCTGCTCGGCATCGCCCGTCTCGACCGTCGCGGGCGCCGACGAGCCCTCCGCGAGCGCAGGAACCTCCGGGCGCGTCCATCCGTTCGCGGCCACCGCGGCGATGCCCCGATGATTGGCGAGCCACAGGACGAGCGAGCCGGCGAGATCGGCGCCGGTCGACTTCTCGAGCTTGGTCGTTTCCTTCCACGCCTTCGAGATCGTGCGATAGAGGTCGTGGTCCTCGGCGAGATAGACGGCCGGCGTGCGGCCGGTCGAATCCTTGTCCTTCGTGTCGGGGAACGCCGCGAGGGTGTCGTGTCGGCCGAAGACCACCGCACGGAGAATCGCCGGGTGATCGCGCACGAATCGCGCGATCGCGAGCGATTCGGGCTCGCTCAGCGGATAGGGACCGGCATCGAGGTCGAACTCGGGCCAGCGGTGCGGGAAGTTGCGGTCGAGATCGACGCCGGTGGCGGGATCCTCGCCGATGACACCGTCTCCGTCGCGGTCGCGTCCCTCGGGGAAGACCTGATGCGTGGCGATCTCGCCCTTTCCGCGGTCGGCCGCGCGCACGATGTGGCCGTTCGCCGGATCGACGACGTGCGTCGCCGCCTCGCCCGGCGGGGCCGGACGGCGCATCCACGTCTGCAGTCCGTCACCATCGAAATCCTCCGGCGCATCCTCGTCGATCGCGCCATCGCGATCGTGATCGATGCGCCGCGAGTTGGTCGCGCACGGCATGCCGGTTCGGAACGCCTCGGCGCGCGCGTCCGGATTCGCGCAGAGGATGACGTGGAGGCGGATCCGGTCGAGGATCGCCGCCTGCTCGCGCACGAGATGCGCGGCGGCGGCGAACGCCTGCTCCGGCGACGCGAGGTTGACCGCGTCCATGCCGGCGACGACGAGGACTTCCGGACGCTTCTTCGAAGGATCCTGCTCACCGAACGTGACGACCTCGATGGGCCGACCGTCGCGCGAGACCCCGATGCGCGCGATGGCGCTTCGGCCGGGTGCGAGCTCCGCGAGCGCGCGGACGCGCGTTGGCATCTCGTCGACGCCCGTGAAGCCCTGCGGCGCGAGCGGGCCGGGTCGCGCAGGGGCCGCCGGGGCCGCCGCGGGCGTTGGAGGCGGATCGTCCGCGCTGCGCGCCTGGGCGCCGGGCACCGCGATGCAGGTCGCGAGCGCCGCCGCCGACAGTTGTGTGCACCACGCTTCGAGCGCGCCGCGCAGGTGGCGGGCGCCGCTTGGCGCGGATGGACGGCTTGAGGCCGCGACGCGGCCCGAGGGCATCGCGTGCGGCGACTGTGACGACTTCGGAGAGAGCGGGAGTGGTCGAGATGCGCGAGGCATGGCGCGGAGGATACCCGTCTTCGGGACCGCGCTCGCCGATTCAGGCATTTCTTCCGGGCAGTTGGAAGGGTCGAGAAGGAAGCTGCGCGCGACGGCTGCGCTCCGACGCGCGCCGCGACGCAAGGCGATCCGCTCGCCTTCGCTCACAGCTCGGTGTTCAACCGAGACTTCTCCATGAGGTAGAGGCCGACCAGCCAGTTCTCGACGAGGTACGGCTCGACCTTGAAGACGCCGGTGATCGCGCCGAAGTTGATCGTGTGCTTCTTCCACCCCTTGAGTTCGGTGGCCAGCTTGACCTCGATCGCGTCGTAGGGCGTGGGCGGAATGCCGATGCAGCAGCCGTCCCACTGGTTCAGCATGGCGAGGCACTCGCTTGAGGTCGGCGCCACGAGCGGGAAAGCGAGATATCCGGAGATCCGCACGACCTTGCCGTGCAGGAACGCGATGCGGGCCGGGATCTTCTTCTCGCTGAGCCTCGGCACGTAGGTCTCCTGCGCGCTCGACAGGAACTCCCACGAAACCTCGTAGGGCGAATCTTCGGTACCCGCGCCGCGGATCGTCCACGCGTCGTCGACCGAGATGGCGCCGTCGGCGAGCCGCACGAATCGGCTGGGAAGGATCTCGGCGTGCTCGATGCGCGGAACTTCGGGCGTGAACTCGGCGCCGGCGGCAAGAGCCTCCGGCGAGGGCGGGGGAGGCTCGTTCGAGACCGACGGCTTTGATTCCGTCGATGCGGCGTCGGCGGACTTCGGTTCGACGGCTGTCGTCGGGCCGGCGGTCGCGCCGCTCTCGGCGCCCTTCGCAAGCGCGTCCGCGCCGGGTTGCGAGGTGGCGGTTCCCGGGGTGGCGGTTCCCGAGGTGGCGGTTCCCGGGGTGGCGGTTCCCGGGGTGGCGGTTCCCGCGGTGGCTGTTCC
>JBIIYI010000225.1:0-5311 GCA_044346895.1 Phycisphaerales bacterium | reverse complement strand
GCATCGGCCGCGATCCGGAGGACGCGCGCGGCCTCCGCCTCGTCGCGCTCGGTTCCACGGCCTTCCGCGTGATGGACGCCGAGGCTCGTCAGCGCACCCGCGTGTCCGAGCGTCGCCGCGCGCACGTACCACGCGTGCGCGGCGCCGTGATCGGGATCCGCACCCCCACGTCCGGCGAAGTGGTCGCCGAGCGCCACCATCGCGCGCGCATCGCCGCACTCCGCGGCTGCGCGCAGCCAGCGCACGCCTTCCGTCTCATTCGCATCGCAACCGATGCCATCGAAGTACGCGACGCCGAGATTCGCCATCGCCGTCGCGTCGCCGGCCCTCGCCCCGCGCTCGTACCACCTGAACGCCTCGCGCTCGTTGCGACCGACGGCGCGGCCCGTCGCGTACATCGTGCCGAGCGCGGCCATCGCCTGCGCGTCGCCCGCCTCCGCCGCACGCCGCTGCCACCCGGCGCCGCGCGCGTCGTCGCGTCCGACGCCACGCCCGCCCTCGAGATACGCGCGCGCAACGAGATGCATGGCGCGCGCGTCGCCGGCCTCCGCCGCGCGCAGGTACCAGCGGAACGACTCCTTCACGTCCTTCGCGACGCCGGCGCCCTGCGCGTAACGCGCGCCGAGCAGCGTCATCGCGCGGGCGTCGCCCGCCTCCGCCGCGCGGCGGTAGAAGTCGAGTGCCGACGCTTCGTCGGCGGCGACTCCCTCGCCCTTCGCGTGATGCGCGCCGAGCGCCGTGAGCGCGCGGGCATGACCCGCGTCGGCCGCACGCCGGAACCACGACACGGCGGCGGCATCGTCCTCCTCCACTCCGCGACCATCGGCGTGCATGACGCCGACGAGGTACATCGCCTCGGCGTCGCCGGCGTGCGCCCTGTCGAGGATCTCGTCGCCCTTCCACGCGGAAGCGAGTTCCCCTCCGACGGAGGCACCGCCCGTCGGCATCAGGCCGATCGGAAGGAGCGGCGCACCGGCGAGGCTCGCGGTGGCGATGGCGAGGACGAGTGAAGCGGTTGGGGTCGGGACGAGGTCGCGCATGGCAACCCTGTTCGTCGGCCTTTCCCTCGACCCGGTTTTGCGCGATCTTCCGGGAGCGCGCACGGCTCACAATCCCGGACGCCTCTGTGAAGCCCGCATCCGCGCCAGATGCGTGGAACGCCGCGGTCTCGGCCGAACCGCGGCGGATCCGACCGACGTCCTCCCCGCATCGCCACCCTGCGCCCGGCAGCCGCCGACTCCGGCGGCAGATCCGGGTCGTGGCGACGGACGATGCGGTTGCCGGGCCGGGAAGCCGATGCGAGGCACGCCCGAGAAGGCTTGCCCGAGAGGGCCTGCGAGGACCGTCCGCCCTATCCGCCCCCCTCCGCCATCAGCGTCGCCCGCGCCTCGGCGAGGCGCGACTTCCCGGCCGCATCGAGCTCGGGGTAGCGGAGGTCGACCGACGCGAGCGCGTCGATGATCGCGGCGGCGACGACGAGCCGCGTGTACCACTTGTTGTCGGCCGGAACCACGTACCACGGCGCCTCGTCGCGCGCGGTCTCGCGGATCATCTCCTCGTAGGCGCGCATGTAGTCGTCCCAGCGCGCGCGCTCGGCGACGTCTCCGGCGCTGAACTTCCAGTTCTTCGCCGGGTCGTCGATCCGCTCGAGGAACCGCCGCTTCTGCTCGTCCTTCGAGACGTGCAGGAAGAACTTCCGCACGATCGTGCCGTTGCGCGCCATGTAGCGCTCCCACTTGCGGATGTCCTGGAAGCGCTCGCTCCAGATGCCCTCCGTCACGAGCTCGCTCGGAAGCTGCTGCCGCGCGAGGAGCTCCGGACGGACGCGCACCACGAGCGTCTCCTCGTAGTACGAGCGGTTGAAGATCCCGATGTGTCCGCGCCGCGGCGCAAGGCGCGCGCAGCGCCACATGAAGTCGTGGTCCATCTCCTCCGCGCTCGGCGCCTTGAACGAGTGCACCTCGCAGCCCTGCGGGTTGACGCCGCTCATGACGTGCTTGATCACGCCGTCCTTGCCCGCGGCGTCCATCGCCTGGAAGACGAGGAGCAGCGACCAGCGGTCCTGCGCGTAGAGCATGTCCTGCATCGCGGCCATCGCGCCGATGCCGGCGGCGAGGAGGTCGCGCGTGGCGTTCTTCCCCCCTTCGCGCGCCAGCGGATGCGAACCGTCGCGGAACGGACCGATGTCCGCGGGATCGTGGTCCTTCAGGCGGAAGCCGCTCCCGTCGCGCACGCAGTGGCGCTTCGCGAAACGGCGCGAGACTTCGACGATCTCCTGCATGGACGGTGCGTCGGGCATCGGTCCTCCGGCGCGGATCCTCGCAGGCGGAGGGGCGCGCCGCAACGACCCGGGCGGGTCCCGCACGGGGCGTCAGCCGACGGGCGCCGCCGACGCGCGTGCGGCGATCGCGGAGTCGACCACGGCCACGACCTCCCGCGCGTCGTAGGGCTTCGAGAGGTACGCGAAGGCGCCGGCGGCGAGCGCCGCGTGCCGCGCGCTGTCCTGCACGTTGGCCGAGACGAAGACGACCGGCACATCGCGGAGCGCCGGATCGGCCTTGAGCCGCGCCTGCACCTCGAAGCCGTCCATGTCCGGCATGCGCACGTCGAGCACGATCGCGTCCGGCGGCGCGGACCGGGCGGACTCGAGGCCCGCGACGCCGCCATCGGCGGTCCGCGCCTCGAAACCGGCCGCCTTCATGCGGATCGCGAGCACCCGCGCCAGTCCGGGTTCGTCGTCGACGATCAGCACGCTACGCGGCATGCACCGCCTCCGCCGGAGAGGTTCCCGCGAGTTCGCCGACGAGATGCGCGCGCGCAGCCGCCTCCTCGCGCGGATACGTCCAGGCGCCTGCCACGTCGATCGCGACGGCCGCGTCCCGCGCGCCGAGCCGGTCGAGGCGGTCGAGCAGTTGCGCGCGCCAGATCGACGGCTCGAGGCACGGTCCGAACGCGACGAGGGAGCGGCCATCCGCCGACGGCAGCACGATGTCCTCCGCGCGCGTCGATGCGACCACCAGTCCGCGCAGCGCCTCCATGGACGATCCCGCGCGCACCGCGTGGATCCGCAGCATCGCGACCCGCCCGGGCTTCTCCTCGCGCTCGCCGAGCCGTTCGAAGAAGCGCTCGACGATGATCGCGGGGTCGGCGGTCGGCACGGTGAAGGTGAAGCGGGCGCCCTTCCCGTACTCGCTCTCGACCGAGATCGCGCCGAGGTTGAGCCAGACGAGCTGGTGCGCGATGTTGAGGCCGAGCCCGAAGCCCTTGACGCTCGGCGCGAGCGCGTTCGGCAGCTGGCGGAAGCGCTCGAAGAGACGCGCACGGTCGCCGGGCATGAGTCCGGGCCCGTGGTCCTCGACCGCGAACTCGACGTCGCCCGACGCGGTGCCGCACACGGAGACCACGACCTCGCCTCCGTCCGGCGAGAACTTCACCGCGTTCGTGAGGAGGTTCATGACGATGCGGCGCACCTTCTCCTCGTCGCCGAAGAACTCGGGAGTGCCCGGCTCGATCTCGGTCAGGATCGAGATGCCGCGCGAGGCGGCCTTGCGCGAGATCCGGCGGAGGAGGCCGTCGAGCACCGCCTGCACGCCGCACGCGCGACGGTCGACGCGCAGCCGACCCGCGCGCAGCTTGCTCGAATCGAGGAAGTCCTCGACCAGCTGGTTGAGGTCGGCCGCCGCCACGTCGACCATGCGGAGCCAGTCCGACTGCTGATCGGTCACCGGTCCGCCGAGTCCCTCCGCGATGATGGCGTTGAACTCGCGGATGACGGTCAGCGGGGTGCGGAACTCGTGGGAGACGTCGTCGACGAAGCGGTGCGCGCGCTCGCTCATCTCCTCGAGGCGCCGGTTCTGCTCGCCGAGCAGCGCGTTCAACCGCTCGAGCTCGCGGCGCTCCTGCCGGTCTGTCACGTCGAGATGGATGCCCGACATGCGCAGCGGCCGTCCCGACGCATCGCGCTCGCTGACCTTCCCCGCGCTGTGCATCCACGCGAGGCTTCCGTCCTTGCGGAGCATGCGGTGCTCGACCCGGAGGAAGTCGCTCCGCCCCTCGAGATGCTCGCGGAGGGCGCGCTCGACGCGCGGACGATCGTCCGCATGGATCAGCGCGTGCCACGCGTGCACATGCCGCGCGATCTCGATCGGGGAGTAGCCGAGCATCGTGCTCCAGCGGTCGTTGAAGAGCACCTCGCCCGACTCGAGGTTCCACTCCCACGTGCCGAGATCCGCGCCGGCGACGACGAGGTTCATGCGTCGCACGGCCGACGCGATCTCCTCGCGCGCGCGCACCGATTCGGTGATGTCGGATTCGATCGCCATGAAGCCCGTCACGCTGCCCGCGGCGTCGCGCAGCGGCTGGATCTCGATGTCGAGGATGTACTCGCGGCCGTCCTTCGAGTAGTTCGCGATCTCGACGCGGCAGCCCTCGTGCCGATGCAGCGCCTCGCGCATGCGCGCGATGGTTTCGGGATCCGTGTTCGGACCCTGCAGCATGCTGCCCGGCGCGCGGCCGCGGACCTCGTCGAGGGTGTAGCCGGTGATGCGGGTGAAGCCTTCGTTGACCCAGACGATGCGTCGGTCGACGTCGGTGATGATGACGGCGTTGGTGGTTCGCCGCGCGACGAGCGCAAGCCGCTCGATCTCGGCGCGCGCGGCGGCGTCGGCCGCGGTGCGCGCCGCGCGGATCCGCAGCATGTGGCGGATGTTCGCGAACGCGATCATGCCGACCGCGGCGAAGGCGAGCAGCGCGAAGGGGCTGGTGCCGACCGCGACGAGCGGCGCGAAGGCGCCTCCGAAGGCGAGATAGAGGGCAAGCGAGGCCGCGACGAGCGCGACCACCGCGGAAGCGCGCGTGACCAGCGCGCAGCGCGGCGGAAGTCCCTGCGGGAGGCCCGGGCAGGAGGCGACGGGACCGCGTCGCCCGGACGCGCGATGGTCGGGGCCGTGTCCGTCGGGACCGTGCTGGTTCGAATCGTCGGAGTTCGGATCATTGTGCGAAAGCATGATGAGATCTCGATGGCGAACCGGGCGGACTCTGATCGCGGTTTCCGTCGCTCGATACGGTGCGGTTGCGGGCCTTTCACGGGCGGCCCGCGCGCGCGTGCGGCCGGAACGACCCGCCAGCCCTCGCTCGGGCGAGGCGCACTTTCGTTGGTCGCCGCGGCTTGGGGCGACAGGCAGCCGTTTTCGGAATCAAAAGGAATCGAATGGGGCGGCCTCCCGATGTGGCCTGCCTCGAGCGAGGGCTGAGGTCGAACCGACGCGCGGCGCGGGGGTTCGTGCGCGATGAGCACCGCTGCAGGCCGAAG
>JBIIYI010000224.1:0-5326 GCA_044346895.1 Phycisphaerales bacterium | reverse complement strand
GCCGTGATCGCCGGGCGCGAGCTCGCGCTCGCGGAGGGCGTCCTTGCGCTTGAACTCGATGCCGGCGACCGATTCACGGTCGAGACGCCCGGCGGCGGCGGATGGGGACGGCCCCGCTCAGATCGATGAGGTGCGCTGCGGAACGCGCGCCGGCAGGTTGATCCGTTCGATCGAACGCGCGCGACCCGAGGCGAGATCGATCTCGACGAGCGCCCCCTGCACCGCCTCGCCGCCCGAACCCATGTCGAACGCGACATGCACGCCGGTCGTGAAGTGCTTGAGCACGGCCTCGGTGCGACGGCCGATCACGCTGTCGTGCGGGCCGGTCATGCCGACGTCGGTCTGGAACGCCGTGCCGCCCCGCAGGATGCGCTCGTCCGCGGTCGGCACGTGGGTGTGCGTCCCGAGCACCGCCGCGACGCGGCCATCGAGGTGATGCGCGAGCGCCGCCTTCTCGCTCGTCACCTCCATGTGGGCCTCGACGAGGACGATCGGATTCCGCTCGGGCATCGCCGCAAGCAGCTGGTCGGCGCATTCGAACGGATCGTTGGCCTGCACCGATCCGATGTGGATGCGGCCGAGCAGCGTGATCACGAAGACGTCGCGCGCGCAGCGCTCGTCGGCCGGGATGCGGATGACGCGCTTCCCCGGCGTGCGCGAGGAGAGATTCGCGGGTCGCGAGACCGGCTTCGCGGGGTCGTCGAGCAACGGGATGATCTTCGGATCGCGGAACGCGTGATCTCCGAGCGTGCAGGCGTCGATGCCGAGCCGGCGGAACTGCTCGAAGAGTTCGGGAGTCAGACCCGAGCCGTTGCGCGCGTTTTCAGCGTTCGCAACGATGCGATCCGGCTGGAATCGCTCGCGCAGCACGGGCATCTGCTGATCGAGCGCCATGCGTCCGGGTGCGCCGTTGATGTCGCCGAGAAAGGCCAGTCGGAGCGTGCTCGGCGTGGGCATGATCCGTAGCCTAGCGATTCGTCCGGATGAGGATGGATGCTCGAAGCGATGGAATTTGCACCGGATCTTCTTGCACCCGAGAGGTTTGTGCTACACTCGAGACGTCCAAGTTGGCAGATGCGCTTTCGCGCGACGCCACGCGGGCCTCCAACAGTTCACCGCACGCCGCACCGCGATCGCGGATGTGCAGTGGTCTTGGAATGTCCGTGCAGTCTTGAGGAATCATCCGACGCCGCCCGAGTCGACCGATCACGGCGGCCGGCGCATGCATGCTCGTTTCATGATCGTTTCATGCTCGTTTCATGCTCGTTTCATGATCATGACGTGTATGGCGCGCGACGCGAGGAATGGCTGCAGGATGGCCGACGAGCCTGGTGCGCGATGAAGGCTGTTCCAGAGAGCCGAGAGTCATCAGAGCCGAGAGTCATCAGAGCCGAGAGTCATCAGAGCCGAGAGTCATCAGAGCCGAGGTACATCCTCAAAGACTCCTTCGATCGAAGACCGCTGAACGAGTCCGCCGCGGCCGGAAGCCGACGACGCGCGCATCGAGCGCACAGGGATCCCTAGAGAATCAAAGATTCCTAGAGAAACAGAGATCCCTAGAGAATGAGAGATCCGCGGAGGATCGGGCATCCTGAGAGAAGCGGGGATACTGAAGGAAGCGGTACACTCCCCGACTCCGACATGATCAAGGTGGCCTTCGGAAATCCTTCCGCGGTTTCCGGTCCGGCGCCGCAGAGCACGATGAGAGACACGGGTTTCCGCCTCGGAAGCCCTCTGACCGAAGAAGCTCCCGAATGAAGGAGCGTTTCACGCGCACCGTGTTGCGGGTGTCGCCCCAACGATCCGCTCCCGCGCTGCGATTCGAAGCAACGGTACAGGGCTAGGCAGGATTCCACCCGCGGCCTGAACCACCGAGCGGCCTCAAACACCCAGGCCTCAAAGCACCCAGGCCTCAAACACCCAGGATCCACCACCCAGGATCCACGACCCAGGATTCACCACCCAGGATTCACCACCCAGGATCCACCACCAAGGATCCACCAGCAAGGATCCACCAGCAAGGATCCACCAGCAAGGATCCACCACCCAGGCCTCCCCGCCTTCTAGCCCGATCCGATCTCACGATCAATCGCTCGAACTCTGATGGAACCCCGCGCAGCAGGACGCCGCGCCACCGATCACCCGCCATGCTCACACCGACGATGTACACGCAAGGAATGCAGGTCCGCCACCGCCAGCGCCCGGAATGGGGCGCGGGGACGATCTCGCGCGTCGAACAGCTCACGCGCGGCACCGCGCGGGATCAGCGCCTCTGGATCAAGTTCGGTGCCGCCGGGCTGAAGACTCTGCTCGCAAGCGCCGCGGACCTCGAGGTCGTCGAGGGTACGGGCGCAGCCGAGCACACCTTCGCCGCGCGCGAGATCGCCTCGGAGGGCGGCTGGCTTGGTCAGATCGCGAAGAAGCGTCCCGAGCAGGCGATGTCGGAGCTGCCTCCGGACGCGACCGACCCGTTCCTCACCCCTGAACGCCGGCTCAAGAATCTGCTCGGCCTCTTCCGCTTCGACGGCCAGACGAAGTTGATCGACTGGGCCGTCGCACAGTCCGGACTCGACGATCCGCTCTCGCGATTCACGCGCATCGAGCTCGAGGCCTTCTACAAGGAATGGGCCCGCGAACGCGACGTCGCGCTCTATCGGCTGATCGGCGACTTCCGTCGGCGGCGTGCGCCCTACGAGGCGCTCCTCGCCGACGCCCCGAAGGCCGCGACGCAGACCCTCGCCCGGTTCGAGCGACGCGGCTGACGCTTGCTCCCGGCCGTCGACGGACCTCGATCCCGCCCCAGCGTGGCCGACCTCGCGCTCCACGCGCGTCGACACCGCATCTTCTCCGCCGCGTGCCGCAACGACTGTTGCGGATGTGTTGCACCGGCGCAACAGCCCCGCATCGAACGATCCAGACCGACCTCGTTCGGTGCGGGTCGTGCGGGCACTTCCGGGAAGAACGCGCTCCTCGCCACCGCGCGTGGAGGGCATCGATCCGACTCCTCCGCTGGCACGGCGGTTGCATTGCCTTTCCCGTCGCGCCACTCGCGACGAAGAGCGCACAACCGAAGAGGAGAAAGACCGTGGACGAGATCAACTTCCAGGAGAAGATGAACCAGATTCTCGAGCGCATTCGCGAACTGCCGGCCAACCAGGCCCCGGCCGCGACCGAGGCCGCCGACACAGCGGCCCTGCGCCGCGAACGCGTGCAGGGTTCGGTCGCCGAACTGCAGGACGCGCTCGACTACCTGCGCCTCAGCGTCAAGTACCTCGTGTTCGATCTCGAGGCAACCCGGCGCGAGAACGCCTACCTGCGCCGCATGATCGAGCAGTCGAACCGCGAGCGCGAGCGCAACCAGCCGAAGCCCGAGGAGCCGCGCGACGACGAACGTCCCGACTTCGGCTCGAACGGCTGGGAGTGAGACGAATCAACGGTCCCGCCCGATGATCTTGGACGAAGATCGCCGGGCAGTTGAGAGAGAGCGGAGGTTTCGCAAGAGGGGCGAACTTCAGCTTGGGCCGATCCAGGAGCCGACCGGACGCAAGTCCGGTCGGTTTCATTTTGGATCGCGCACGGGGGCGAAGGCCCGCCCGTGGCGCCTCACCGCGCGGGTCGCGCGCGCACGATGCGAACGAGACGCACCACCGTCGCCTCGTCACGCGCAAGCTCGATCGAGAGATGGCTTGCGCCGAGCGGTGCCTCGACCGGCGCGCCGTTCACGAACACCTTGCTTGCGGCACCGATGTCCTGCTCACGCTCCGTGCCCGCAGCGCCGCGAAGGGGGACGTCGACCACGACCGTGCGGCCGGAGGCGAGACCCTCGAGGACGAATCGCCGCTCGACCCACGCGCGCCGCGCCATGCGCGGATCCGCCGCGCCAGCCAACGACTCGACTGCACTCGACTCGACCGCACTCGACTCGACTTCACTCGACTCGACCGCACTCGACTCGAACCCGCGCGAAAGCCGCTCCGTCACGCGGAGGATGCGCGCATCTTCCCGATCCTCGTCGGTCCGGAGCGCGACCGGGTCGAGCGCGTACTGGATGTTCAACGGGCCCGCCGCAGGACTTCCAAGCGGCTGCATGGACTGCGGCACGAGCGCGCGCGCCTCGCCCGAATCGCGCAACAGCGAGAGCGCGCTCGACGCGTCGGTCCACGGTTCGGCCGCCGCGTCGATCTCGCGCCGAAGTTCCCATCGAGGTTCGACGGTGGCGCGATCTCCGAGTCGCGCGCCACACGGCGCGTCCGAACCCGCGCATCCGACGCACGTCGGCGCGATGCAGAGCAGAAGCCCGCACCACCGCGGCATGGGCGACGGGAGCCCGAACCCTCTCGAATCACGCGCGAAGCTCGGAACTGCGACCGTCATCGCGCCGAGCGTAGCACCAAACGCGCCGATGCCGGCGAAGTGCGCGCAGTGCTTTCGGTCCGCGCCGGCGGCAACTGCGATCACGTGCGCAGGAACGCACAGAGGACCGCCGTCTCCTCCTCAGTGAACCAGTGGTCGCGCGAGATCTGAAGCAGCGCACGCGCGTGCGCGCGCTGGCGCTCGACGCTCCAGGACTGCGATCGCGTCCGCTCGACGAGGAGATCGAGAAGGAGCGAGATCGCCGCCGAGCCGAACGGACCAGGGACATCGAACGACCCGAGCGGACCTCCCGCGGCGCCCGGAACCCCGGGCCAGGAGTCCCCCGATCCGTGCGCCAGTCGCTCGGAGGGCTTCCGAAAGCCACCCCCGACATCACCCCCGACGTCACCCCCGACGTCACCCGGCTCCGGATCATCCGCTCGATCCTCGCGAGGACGCCCGCGTCGCGATGCGTCTCCCGACCCGTTCGCCGACCGCCCTTCGATTTCCTCGTCCATGTGGTCCCGTTCCTCGGCCGCGGTGATGCCCCCGCATCCGCAGCAGCGTCGCTACGCGGAACCTGCCCCTCGGTTCTTCCAACGGATACAGTGCGGACCGATTCGCAGCGCCCGCCGGCCGATGCCGGATCCGGACGGGCGAGGACCGGACGAGACACGCCCCCCGCCATCGCGGACAGTTCACCCATGCAGGCCAGTGCACCTCCACCCGCGCTCGAGATCGATGCGCTTTCCTTTCGATATCCAGGCGGATTCGAACTCCACCTTCCCCGACTCGAACTCGACTTCCACGAGGAACTGCTGCTCGTCGGCCGCTCCGGCTGCGGCAAGAGCACGCTGCTCCAGCTGATCGCGGGGCTCCTCGACCCGAGCTCCGGCTCGATCCGCATCGGCGGAATCCCGCTGGAAGGGCTTCGCGGAGCGGCGCGCGATCGGTTCCGCGGCGAGAACATCGG
>JBIIYI010000223.1:0-5328 GCA_044346895.1 Phycisphaerales bacterium | reverse complement strand
ACCCAAGGTCGACACATCGGCGATTCCACCGGATCTCACCTCAGGAAAGCGAACAGCCCGCGGCATCCCGCCGCGGGCGTGTTCGATTCCGTCGCGATCCGATCAAGCCACGGCTCGGTTCAGCCACGGCTTGGTTCAGCCGTTGCTTGATTCAGGCGCGGGCGGACAGGATGCTCGAGAGGCCGCCGCGTCCTTGCAGACTTCCGGCGCCCTGCTGGAACAGTTGCGAGATGCGGTCCATGCCGTGAAGGTCCGGCGCCGGTCGCTTGCCCAGCATCGCCTCGATCCAGCGCGCGGCGAACGAGTTCGGGTTGGCATTGGGATTCCGCTCGGTGAAGCGCTCGAAGTGCGCGTTGAGGGCCTTCTCGAGCTCCTCGCGTCCCACGCTGCCGCTCTCATCGAGATCGAGCTGTCGGAAGATCCGGCCGTTGTCCTTGAAGTCGCCGGCGACGATCGAGCCGTCGCCATCCTCGTCGCGCGCCTGCATGGCGACGTCGACGATCGCACCGATCACCTCGGTGCGCGACTTGCCCTCGCCTCCGGCGGCACCCGGGCTCTGGCCGTTCAGCGCGTGCGAGAGGTCCGTCGCATCGACCACCCCGTCGCCGTTCCAGTCGTTCACGCCCGACTGCCCCCAGCTGCCCTGCACCGCCGTCGACCCCGAGTTCTGCTCGGCGGAGGCGATGGCGAGGTCCTGCGCGTCGACGATGCCGTCGACGTTCAGGTCGGCCTCGGCGTTCGACGTGCCCCAGTGCCGGAGCACCGTGGCGATGTCGACCTGCTGCTGTGCGGGACCGCCCGTCGCGGTGGGCGGAATGCCTCCCCCCGCTTCCTGCGGCTGCTTGGCCAGCGCCTGGGGAACTGGGCGCTGCGCCGTGCGGTTCGGGAGGATCGAGAGGGCCGGGGAGGATTGGATGTGCATGGGAGGGCTCCACGCGACTCCGCCCGGCACGGGCGAGGTCGCGGGAAGCACATGCAACGGCCGTTCCCGCCTCCCGAGCCGTCCGCATGCGGCCTCGCCGCGTCCAGCGTCGCACGAAATGCCTCGTTCGCGCAACAAGTGCGCCCGCGCTTCCGGAAACCCGCCCGGCTCAGCCCCAGCCCTTCGAAGGCTTCCGCTTGGGAAGCGTCGCGTCGTCCGCCGTGGGGACCCGGCCGTCGCCGCCCCGGTACCCGTGGCAGACGATGAACATCTCGACGCTCTCCTGACGAGACGCCCGGGGCTTGTAGCCCTTCGCCTCCTCGAACATCCTCGACGCGCGCTTGAGGAGTTCCGGATACTCGCCGCCCTCGAAGACCTTCATCGCGAGGTTGCCGCCGCGGCGCAGCCAGTCGGTGCATCGGTCGAGCAGATCGTGGCAGAGCCGCGCGGAACGCAGCGCATCCCCCATCGGATCGCCCGTCGTGTCGGGCGCCATGTCGGAGATCACGACGTCGAACGGCCGCCCGCCCATCTCCGATAGATCGAGGTCGCGCAGGTCCGCCTGGATCAGCCGCACGTTCGGCGGGTAGCCGCCGCCGTTGATCTGCTTGAGATCGACCGCGACCACCTCGCCCTTCGGCCCAATGCGCTCCGCCGCGACCTGCGACCAGCTGCCCGGCGCCGCGCCGGCGTCGAGCACGCGGTCGCCCTTCCGCAGCAGGCGCTTGCGGTCGTCGATGTCGATCAGCTTGTACGCCGCGCGCGAGCGATAGCCCTCTTCCTTCGCGAGGCGGAACCAGTGGTCCTGAACTTCCTTCATCCCGTCACTTCCTCCGCGGCGCGAGCCGGTCTCCGCCGCGGACGCCGCGGGCTCTCCACCGCGCCGCGCGTCCGCGCGGGTCGGAATGTATCCGGGAATGCGACGCCGCCGCGGGCATGGCGCACGCGGCGGCGGAAGTCGTTCGAATCCGGCGGCCTCGAAGGCCGCTCGCACGTCACTCGTGGATCATCGGTCCGACCTCGGTCGGATCGGGCACCACCGCGACGCGGATGTTCTCGTCGCTCGTCCGCAGCACCACGGGATTGGTGCCGCCATTGAGCACCGCGTAGAAGCGGTCGTGATCGTTGTTCGAGTCGAGCGCGAGCCACTGTCCGTACTCGCAGCGCTGGTTGACGCGGCCGCCGTGCGTCTCGCAGTCGAAGACGCCCTTCGACTCGCCGCGCACGCGGTAGTCGATCGAGCCCTCGCTCGTGATGATGGTCATCGGTCCGGTCATCGGCCACGGCGTCATCATGCGCACGTCGCCGCGCGTCGTCTCGACGTCGACCGAACCCTGGTTCTCGATGATCGTGACGTCGCCGTTGGTGGTGCGCACCTTCACCGTGTCGAGCGCCGGCGCCACGATGAGGATCTCCATGTGGTGGAAGTGCTCCTCGGGGTTCGGCGTGTCGGTGCGGATCACGAGCGTCTCGCCGCCGCCGGTGCGCGGCTCGAGGCTGGCGGTCCACTGCGCGTCGTCGAGCGCCTCGCGCGACTCGCTCCAACGGCCGAAACCGTGCGTCGAGACCCGGCGGACCTCGACGAACGTCCGCTCGACCTTACGGTCGGCGCGCACGACGACGTCGCCCGCGAAGTTGTCGATGTCGACCGCGAGCGGCCCCTGCGTCTTCAGTTCGACCGGCTCGTCGGTGACGAAGGTGTGTGCGCTGAAGACGTCGTGCATCTTCCGATGCGACGACATCACCTCGTCCTCGAAGGTACGGTGCTGGGAGCAGCCGGCGGCAAGGAGCGCGAGCGAGGCGCAGGATGCGATCAGGATGGACGACAGGCGGGCCGTGCGTTCGAACATGATCAGACTCCAGACATCCGCGGGCGGCGCGAGGCGCAGCCGGACGCGGGCAAGCGTGTATCGGCTCGTTCGATGGCGAAGAATCAGCGCATGCACCCCTTCCTCCCATCCTTCCCCGGACCGAGGGCGGCCATCTCCGCGGCCATCTCCGCGCTTTCGCTCGGCGTCGCCTGCGTCGCCGCCCCCGCGGGCGCCTCCTCCCAGTCGGCCGGTGAAGGGGCGCCTGAGAGCCAGGTCGGCGCCAGCCGCCCCGAGGATCCGCCGGCCCCGAAGGACCGATATCTCGTGACATTCCGCCCGCATCGTGCGACGACGGCGGCGAATCCATTGGCGCAGCCGGATGCGGCATCGGCGGGTGGCGCGACACAGGGTGGGGCGAGCGGCGCGGCCCCGACCGCCACAGGCCCCGCGACCGGCGAGCCAACGCGCGATCGATCCGATCCCTCGGGCGGAGCGGCCGACGGCACGGCCGTCGCGGCGGCCACCGAACCCGCCACCTCCCCCGCCGGTCGCCTCATCCTCTTCCTCGTCCCGAACACGCCCCGCTTCGCCGGCGCGATGCCCGCCGACGGCCCCTTCTTCGAGTCGCTCCAGCCGATCGTCTCGATGCCGATCGATGCGCAGGAGGACGGAAGCACCGTCGCGTTCGACTTCGCGAAGGCCGTCGGCTTTCGCGGCGCGCTCGAGGAACTCGACGGCGTCTGGCGCGTGCAGGCGGTGCTCGACTCCGACTTCACCGAGCGCGGGCATCTCGGCCCGGGCAACCTCGTGTCGCAGCCGGTCGAGGTCGAACTCGCGAGCGATCGCGCCGACGAGGTCCGGCTCGAGCTCACGCTCATCGTGCCGGATCGGCGGATGCCGACGGATGGCGGCGCTGCCGGCTCGAGCGACGGCGCCGCGGACGAGACGGGCGCGTCCCACGACGGCGACGGCGTCGTCTGGATCGAGCGGCGGAGCGAACTCCTCTCGCGCCACTTCGGCCGCGAGTTCAGGATGCGCGCGGGCGTGGTCCTCCCCTACGGCTACCACGACCGCGGCTTCCCACGCCGGATGTGGCCGACGATCTACGTGATCGGTGCCTTCGGCGCGAACCACCTCGCGGCGGCCGAGGCGGCGCCCGCACTCCAGTCGCCGCAGGCGCGCGCGGTGCTGCCGCAGGCGGCCTGGGTGTACCTCGACGCCGACACCCCGTGGGGCCACAGCGGCTTCGTCGACAGCGACGCGCACGGTCCGATCGGTCGCGCGCTCGTCGAGGAGTTCATCCCCTTCCTCGAGGAGCGCTTCCGGCTCGTGCGCGCGGTCGAGGCTCGCATCGCGACCGGCCACTCGAGCGGCGGCTGGACCGCGATCCATCTGGCGCTCACCCATCCGGACACCTTCGGCGCCGCCTTCGCGAGCGCGCCCGATCCCGTCGATTTCAGCGCGTTTCAATCCACCGACCTCTACCGCGACCCGAGCCTCTTCACGCAGGCCGACGGCTCGGAGACCCCGAGCTACCGCGGCATCCTCGGCCCCGCCGACGACCGCGTCTTCATGACGGTGCGCGACGAGATCGCTTCCGAGCATGCGATCGATCCCGACGGACGCAGCGGCTGCCAGTGGGCCGCGTGGGAGGCGATGTGGTCGCCGCTCGATCCCAAGCGCCGCGCACCGCGGCGTCTCGCCGACGCGGCGACGGGAGCGATCGATCCGGTCACCGTGGAAGCGTGGTCGCGCCACGACATCGCGCGCCTGCTCGAGCGGGATCCCGCGAGATTCGGCCGCCTGCTTGACGAACGCGTGCGCATCCTGTGCGGCACGCGCGATTCGCACTACCTGAACCGCGCGGTCGCACGGCTCGGCGCGCGGATCGATGCGTGGAAGGCGCGCGAGGCCGCGCGCGGCAATCCGATCGCGGACGGCCCGGGCTACATCGAACTCCTCGACGGGCTGACCCACGACGGCGTCCACCCGATCGCCCAGCTTCGCTTCGCGCAGGAGATGAACGCGTACCTCCGGGCGCTCGGGCTCGCCGAGGCGCCGCCCGTGGCGGGAAGCGCGCGTAGGCGCGACGAACGCGCGCCGGGCGCGACCGACCCGAGGCGCGACGATCGACCGACGAAGGCGCCGTCGCCGTCGAGCGGACCCTCGGGCCAGCCGTGATCCCGCCCGTCGGAACGCCGACGCCGGGCCGCCGCACCCGCCGCGTCGTCCGCGCCGCGTCGTCCGCGCCGCGTCGTCAGCGCCGCGTCGTCAGCGCCGCGTGCCGACGCCCACCATGCGCCGCGCGCGGGCGACGATGTCCGCGGCCGAAAGTCCGGCGGCCTTGAGCGCCTCGTCGTGCGTCCGCGCGCTCGCAGGCAGCGTGCGCACGCACATCGATTCGATCGTGAAGCCGTCGCCCGACGACGTGCACGCCTCGCTGACCGTTGAGGCAAGGGCGCCCCCGGCGTTGTCCTCGACCACGAGGATGCGCCCGCCGTTGTCGTTCGCGATCGCGAGCAGCGCCTCCTCGTCGAACGGGATCGAGTAGAGGTCGACGATCGTCGCGCTGATCCCCGCCTCGTCGAGTCCGTC
>JBIIYI010000222.1:0-5356 GCA_044346895.1 Phycisphaerales bacterium | reverse complement strand
GCGCCTTCCGATAGGCTCCGCAGCCATGGCTTGTCTGCGGCGGATGCGCCTCGATCTCCGGCTGGCGTGGTGCGTCTTCGCGCTGCTTGCCCTCTGCACGCCGCCGGTCTCGCCCGCGTGTGCGTGCGCACCGAGCTCCCGCGCGCAGGCGTCCCTCGACGACGTGCGCGCGAGAGGCGTGCTGCGCTACGCGATCGACCCCGCGGGCGGCGCGCCGTTCGCCATGCCGGAGCCCGACGACCCGGACACGCTCACGGGATTCGAAGTCGAGTTGATGGCGGCGATCGGCCGTGCGCTCGACCTGCGCGTCGAGCCGGTCGCCGGCGACTGGCTCGCGCTCGTCGATCTCATGAAGTCGGGGCGCGCGGATCTTGCGATCAACGGCTTCGAGGTGACCGAGGAGCGCGCCGCCGAAGTCGACTTCAGCGCGCCGTACTACGTCTACGACCAGCAGCCGACGATCCGCGCGGCCGACCGCGCGCGCTTCGCCGATTTCGCCGCGTTGCGGGGCGACGAGGGCGATGGTCGCGCCTTCGCGCCGGTGGCGACGCTGAACGGCGCCGCGAGCGTGGACGTCCTCGTCGAGTTCGGATGGCCGCGCGAGGCGATCCGCGAGTACGACGACGGACTCGCGCCGTACGCCGAACTGAAGGCCGGGCGCGTCGATCTCGTCGTGCAGGACGGTGTGGTCGCCCAGTACTACGCGGGGAGCGATCCCGAACTCCTCAACCTGCCGCCGCTCGGGAAGACCGGGTTCTACGCGGCGCTCTTCCGGAAGGGCGACGACGCGCTGCGCGCAGAATTCGATCGCGCGCTCGCTGGCCTCAAGGCTTCGGGCGAACTGGCCGCGCTCTACCGGCGGTGGAAGATCTGGACGCCGGAGCAGGCTTCGATCGGGATCGTCGGGATCGACGGAATCGGCGGCGATGTCGGGAGTGGCGGGGGTTCCGCAACCGAAGCCGCGGGCGAGCCCGGGGCGGATGAAGCGACGGCGAACGTCGACGGCGCGGCGGCCGCGCGCGCGTTCGCGTGGCCGGCGGTGCTGTGGGCCCTCGCGAAGGCGTGCGTCAACACGGTCGTCCTGACCGCGCTCGCGATGCCGCTGGCGGTCGCGCTCGGCGTGCTGCTGGCACTCGCAATGCGATCGCAGGCGCGCCGCATCGCGTGGCCTGCGCGCACGTACGTCGCGGTCGTGCGCGGCACGCCGCTGCTCGTCCAGCTCTACCTCGTCTACTACTCGCTGCCCGCGTTCGGGCTCTGGCTTGCGGGCGAGGTTCCAAGCCTCGCTTCCATCCTCGACGTGCAGGCCGCGCTCACCTGGCCCGCCTTCCTCGTGGCGATCGTGGTGCTGGGCGGAAACTACGGCGCCTACGAGGCCGAGGTGCAGCGCGCGGGCCTCGATTCGGTGCCGGAAGGCCAGCGCCGCGCGGCGCTCGCGCTCGGATTCCCGCGGCGCGCGTCGCTCTGGCGGATCGAGCTTCCGCAGGGCTTCCGCACGATGATGCCCGCGACGATCAACGATCTCAACAGCATGATCAAGGACTCGAGCCTCGTGAGCCTGATCGCGGTGCCCGAACTCATGCAGGTCGCTCTCGGGATCGGCAAGGCCACGCTGATGGTGCCGGCGGTGCTCGTCGCGGCGGCGGCGTACTACCTGCTGCTGTCGCTCGCGGCCGATTGGCTCGCGCGGAGGCTCGTCGCGTCGGCCGACCGCGGATCCGGCATCGTGGGCGGACGGCGCCTCCTCGCGGGAGGTGCGCGATGAGCGGTGCGGGCGGTGTTTCAACCGAGTCCGCGGACGCTTCCGCCGCGACCGCCGCGCCCCTGCTCGAGGCGATCGCCCTCGCGAAGCGCTGGCCCGACGGCCGCGCCGCGCTCGACGGCGCGTCGCTTGCGATCCGCGAGCGCGAGGTCGTCGCGATCGTCGGGCCGAACGGCTGCGGGAAGAGCACGCTCCTCGCGGCGATCGCAGGGCTCGAGCCGATCGACGCGGGCGAGGTGAGGTTCCGGGGCGTCGCGTCGACGCTGCCGCGCGTGGGCGCGCGCGCGACGCGCGCGGACGAGGAGTCCGCGCGTCGTCATCGGCTTCGCATCGGCGTCGTGTTCCAGTCGTTCAACCTGTTTCCGCATCTCAGCGTCGGCGGGAACTGCATGGCCGGTCCGCGTCACGGCCTCGGGCTTGCGCGCGAGGATGCCGAACGCATGGCCCGCGAGGCGCTCGCGCGCGTCGGCATGGAGGAGGCGTTCGCGCGGCCCGCGACCGCGCTTTCCGGCGGTCAGCAGCAGCGCGTGGCGATCGCGCGCGCGCTCGCGAACGCGCCGGAGGTGCTGCTTCTCGACGAGCCGACGAGCGCGCTCGACCCGCAGCGGACGCGGGAGGTGGGAGCGCTCGTCCGGGGCCTCGCCGCGGAGCACCGGCACGCGATGGGGATCGTCACGCACGATCTCGCGCTCGTCCGCGATGTCGCGGATCGCGTCGTGCTCATGGAGGCGGGGCGCGTCGCCGCGGAGGTGACGGTCGACGGGTTCTTCACGACCGCCGATCCCGCGATCCGGCGATTCCGGGAATCCGGCGAAATCGTCCGCTGAGAGGCCGGGTTTGGGAACAGCGCTGCGCCCGGGTGCGTCCGAAGGGCATGGCCGATTCGACTTCGGAAGCATCCAAGGTTGTCGCGATGCCGCCAGCGGGCCCGGCGCGCGCGGATCGTCGCGCAACCGGCGATGTCGCACGCGTACTCGTTGCGGCGGCGTTCCTCCTTCCCGTGTCGGTCGCCGCAGGAGGACTCGACGCGACGGCGAGGTCGTCCGATCGCCACGATGCCGTGTGGGATGCGCGAGTGCCGGGGTCGGATGCACAGTTCGATCGCGATTTCGACCTCGACCTCGGGCGCGCGCTCGCGTCTCGACCGATCCCGCACGACGCGTCTGCGCAACTCCTCGACTGGTCGATCACCGACCCGCTGCGCACGCGACTGTCGTATGAGCTGCTCGATGGTCTCCGCATCAAGGGCAACGCGGTGGTTCGACCTTCCGCTGAAGCATGGCAGGCGATGGTGGATCCGTCTTCGTCGGGCGCCGCGGGCGCCGGAGCCTCGGGTGACCTGACGGGCTTCGCAGCAGAAGTCCTCGATGTCGACGCGACGCTCGAACTCGTCGTCGACCTGGGCGCCTCCCGCAGCAGCATGCCCTGGCGGATCGGTATCGGCGGCGGCTGGTCGAGCGCGGAGCGGGTGTTTCAGACCGATGGAGGCGACGGCGATTCGTTCGCACGCTTTCTCGACGGAACGCAGCAAACGAGCTCCTTCGACCGCGATGCCTCCGGCGTCCCGGGAGGCGAGTGCGTCGTGTGGCTCCGCATCGGCCGCGAGTTCTGAGCCGTTTCGTAGGCGGGATCCTGCCGAGCATGCTCGGGCGCACGCATGCGCGTCCCATCATCGATCCGTCGTCTTGGTCGCGGAAGCGCGCGTCGCCTGCGTGCGCGCGACGAGTGCGCCGCCGACGGCGGCGATGAACGGAAGCAGGTGCAGCGCCTGCATCGACATCCACTCCGGGTGCGGGATCGCATCGAGATTGGTCTTGATCGCGGCGAGACCGGCGAACGCCATCAGGAAGCCGAAGAGGGACCGCGCGGAGGTCGCGACGCGTCCGGCGACGTAGCCACCGACGAGTGCGCCGAGCGTCCAGCCGGCGAAGAGCGCGTAGTACGCGGCCGGAGGCATCGTCGGGATCGCGAGGCGAACGGCTTCGACCGCATCCGCCGACTTCGGGTCGCGCACATAGGCCTCGATGGCCGACTTCATCTCAGGGCTCTTCGGAAAGATCGACTGCGAGAGCATCTCAAGCGTCGCGACGGACACCCCCATCGCGAGGAGGCCGGCGGGAAAGGCGATGAGGTTGCGGAGGCATCCCATGCGAAAAGTCTACTTGCGCCGTTCGAGCGGATGCAAGCACGGCGCGATCCCTCCGCGATCCCTCCGCGATCCCTCCGCGCACACGACGAACGACGGGCGTTGCGGGGCCATGGTCGCGCTCGGTCGAAGCATGCTTCCGACGGTGACCCGGGAGCCGCGCGCCGACTTCGCGGCGCATCGATGCCGGCACGCGCCCACCGCCTCTCGGACCGTCGCGGCGTACGGATGGGACGCGCGGAGCCGCTGCGGGCGTTGGATCGCGGGAGAGGGGGAGATCAAGTCAATCCCGTCCCGATCCCTTTGGAACCCGCCCGGTTGGGGCTACCCTCTGTCGATGCAATCGATTCGGGCCCTCGCATGTACGTCCTCCGTTCTCGCGCTGTGCACAGCCGTCTCGGTTGCGCGCGCCACCGACATCGTCGGCACGAACTTCGACGCCTACGCCATCGGCAACCTGTCCGGTCAGGTTGGTTTCAGCGGCCCCTCGGGGACCTGGGCCACGAGCGGTTCGACGAACTCGCCGTACGTCGCGGCGAGCGTCATCGGGGTGGGTACGGCGCCGGGCGTCGACCCGGTCGGCGGCACGGGTCGCATGGTGCGTCTCACGACGGAGAAGTTCAACGCCGGTCGCTCGAAGGCGTGGCTCGACCTTGCGAACGGCGGCCAGTGGACGGCGGCGAGCGCCGGCGGGCAGACCGTGCTCGAGACGCGCGTCAAGATGTTCGTCCCGAGCGGACAGCGCGTGACCTCGACCTTCGGCATCATGATCTCGAAGAGTTCCTTCGAGACGTCGGGCGGCTTCGTCGTCAGCGCGCAGACGGGTGCGATCTCGTTCCTCAACGGCGGATACGCCGCGTCGAACCGCGTGGCGTCGGGCGCGACCGCGCCGCTCAACCAGTGGAACGAGTTCGCCTACCACTGGAACGTGGCCGACGGAACCGGCACTCTCTCGGTGAACGGCAAGGAGGTCGCGTCGCACGTGACCTCGTCCTCCGGATCGGTGTACGCGTCGAACCTCTTCGCGACCACCGACTCGACGCCCGGAGCGGCCAACGCCTTCGGGTACTTCGACGACTTCGCGGTCGGCGCGGTCGCACCGGCTTCGCCCTGTCCGGCCGATCTCGACGGCGACGGCGCGGTGGACGCGTCCGACCTCGCGAGCGTGCTCGGCGCGTGGGGCACCGCGGCCGGCGACGTGAACGGCGACGGACAGACCGATGCGGCGGACCTTGCGGCGCTGCTCGGCGCGTGGGGTGCGTGCGGTTGACGCGCGCGTCGGGCGTCAGGCGGATCGGCCGCCGAAACCGCTCGCGAGGAGAAATCGGCACGCGCCCATCAGCTCGCGGCCGCGGGCCCGCACATTGCGAAGATCGCGTCGCGGGGCGCGGATCGTCTCGCGGATCGAACGGCGCAGCCAGCAGAGGTTCGCGCGATGCGCTCCACCC
>JBIIYI010000221.1:0-5361 GCA_044346895.1 Phycisphaerales bacterium | reverse complement strand
GCTCGGGACTTACGAACCCCACGCGCTCAGCAGGACCGCGAGGTCGGGCGCGCCGACGTCACCGTTGCCGTCGAGGTCCGCGGCGCAACCCTTGCATCGGCCCCACGCGCCGAGAAGGAGCGCGAGATCCCCGCCGCCGATGCTTCCATCGCCATCGAGATCCGCGGGATTCGCCGCATCCGTGAAGTCGACTGCGAGCGTGAGCGCGGCGCCAGCGCCGTCGCGCGTGCGGACCGCGTCGATGCGCATCGCTTCGGCGACGACGGCGGACGACGTGACGCGCACGATGAAGACCGCGCTTGCGCCGGCGGCGAGCGCGGCGCTTTCCGCAGGTTCGAAGGCGACGCCCGCGGTCGACCCCACCGCACGCGGGCGGATCGGCGTCGCGTCGGGGCCGACGTTCGTCACCGTGAGCGTGGTGACGAGTTCGTCGCCGACCGCGCCCGACAGCGACGCGTTCGCGAGGGAGGCCGTCGTGCGCGCGTCGCGATTGATCGTGGTTGCGCCGGGCGCGGCGGCGATCCAGCAGGTGGCGAAGGCGTCGGCGTCGCGCCGGAGATGGGCGTCGAGGAAGTCGAGCGCGAGCGCCCGTGTCGCCGCGAGCTGTTCGGCGCGCGGAAGCGAGATCGAGTCGCAGCCGAAGAAACTCGAATCGACGAAGCCGCAGTGCGAACCGCCGGCGATGTTCGCGAACTGCCGTGGCGCGTCGCAGTTGTTGTACTGGCTGACGGTCGTCGATGGCGCGACGATCGTGTCGGCGCTTCCGACGATCGCGCGCAGCGGGAACTGGACCGTGGTCGCGGCGGCGGCCGACGAGGGATTCGTCTCGGCTGCCGCAAGGGTCACGGCGCAGCGGATGCGGGCATCGGCGGCCGCGGCGAGCATCGATGCGCCGCCGCCCATCGAGTGGCCTGCGACTCCGAACGCCGCCTCGTCGACCGCGCCGAGGAGGAAGCCTCCCGCGAGCGCGTCCTGCTGCTCGAGCCACGTGAGGCACTGGCGCATGTCGACGGCGTAGTTCGCGTGGTTCGGGAAGAGTTCGCCGCCGGAGGTGGTGGCGATGACGATGTAGCCGTGGCTTGCGAGGTGGTCGAGGGTCGAGTCGTAGAGGTCGACCGAGGTGAGGAAGCCGTGGCCGAAGGTGACGGCGGGCGCGGGCGCGGCCGCCGGCGCGAACGGCGCACCGGCGGCGCTGGACGTCGCCGGATAGCGGAGCTGCGCCGTGAACGTCGTGTTGTTCGCGCGCGTGACGGTGACGTTCCGCTGCGAGACCGGGAACGGTCCGGGCAGGGAGCTGTCGGCGCTGGCAATTCCCCCCGTCGCAAGCGTGCAGAGGGCGACGGCGATCGCGACGCGCACGGGGGTGGCGCGCACAGCGGTGGGGTGGTGATTCGTGTTCGGCATGAACGTCTTCGTGGAGGACTCGTTCGTGGGAGGCATCGGCTCGGAGGCGAAGTTCCTGGTCGGAGGCGCTGCTAAGAGGCTGTGGGTTGGATGGTCTGGGTTCGCGGGTCTGGGTTCGCGGGTCTGGGTTCGCGTCGGTGGCGACGGGTCCCATTCCGAGGGGACGTGCGCCGGCCGTGGTCGGCGTGAGGCGTGCGAGGCACGTGCGCGGAGTTGCGCACGGAACGTCGCGAGCCTCGGTGGCGGTGGCGCCGGGTCTCGTGACGGACCCGGCTCCGAGACCGAGTCTGCCGCAGATTCGCGGTTGCGGCGAGCCTTTTCCCGAACTTCGTCCGAAGCGCTTGCCCCCTGCGACCGCGCGGGCAGTGTGTGGGCATGTTCCGGAACATCTCGCGCCCGCTCCGATGGACTCCTTCCGTGTGCAAGGCTCGGGTGCCGCGGCCCTTCCTCGCGATCGGCGGTGCGTTCGTCCTCGCCGCACAGGCCCTCGCGCAGGTCACGCTTCCCGATGGAACCCCGAATCCGGCGTTCCCCAGCCTCTACGCGTGGTGGCGCGCCGATGTCGGCGTGAACGCGCAGCCGGGCATGCCCGCCGACGGCGCGGCCGTCACGCGCTGGGAGGACTCGGGCAACCGCAACCACGATCTCGTGCGCGTTTCCGCGACGGCCTCGCAGCGGCCGACGTTCCGCGCGACGGTTGCGAACGGCGACGCGGCGGTGGAGTTCGATGGCGACGACTACATCTGGGCGGCGAACACCGCGACCGAGTTCGGCGTGATCTCCAGTCCGCGCACGATCGTCTGCATCGCGCGTCCGACGAGCGCGAACGGCGGGTACATCTTCGACAGTTCGTCGAGCGCCGGCCGCACCGCGCTCATCACCGGCGAACTCGCGACGCCTGCGCAGTGGGTGCTGTTCCCCGGCGCGACTCCGTCGACGATCGGCGGAGCGGTGCTCGAGTCCGGCGTGTCGATGGTCACGTGCACGGTTTCCGCGGGCGCGCAGACCGTGCACGTCAACGGCGAACTGAAGGGATCGGGAACCAGCGCGGTGCAGGGGATGTCGGGCGTCATCCTCGGAAGCCGCTTCAATCTCGCGAATCCGCTTGCGGGCTCGATCAGCGAGGTGCTCGTCTTCGACAAGGCGCTCGATGCGGCCGAACGCGCGGCGATCGAGTCGTATCTCTCCGCGAAGTACGACCTCGATGTCCCGCCGCCTCCGCTCCCGATGGTCGACGTGTTCGTCGGCGGCGAGGGCGGATATCCCGTGTACCGCATTCCCGCGATCACCCGGCTCGGGTCGGGCAGGCTTCTCGCCTTCGCGGAGGGGCGTTCGTCCGGCGCCGACAACGGTTCGAACGACATGGTCGTGCGCGCGAGCGACGATCTCGGCGCGACGTGGTCGCCCGTGTCGGTCGTCGACGACCAGCCGGGGCGTTCGCTGAACAACCCTTGCGTGGTCGAGGTGCGCGACGGGGCGCATGCGGGCCGCGTGATCCTGATGTACCAGTCGTATCCGACCGGATGCGGCGAGGGCTGCGTCGTACCCGGCTACAAGGGGGACAACATCTGCAGGACGTTCATCCGCTCGTCGGAGGACGGTGGGACGACGTGGGCGGCCGCGGTGGACGTGACGTCGCAGGTGAAGCGGCCGACGGTGGTGACGAGCGTCGCGAGCGGTCCCGGCGTGGGCATCCAGTTGCGGCACGGCGAGCACGCGGGTCGGCTGGTCGTGCCGTTCAACCAGGGGCCGTACGGCGCGTGGGCGTGCTATGCAGCCTACTCCGACGACGGCGGCGATTCG
Source organism: Phycisphaerales bacterium (assembly GCA_044346895.1). GTDB lineage: Bacteria > Planctomycetota > Phycisphaerae > Phycisphaerales > SM1A02 > QWPT01. Next base: position 2,154 of record JBIIYI010000221.1, on the reverse strand, counting down.
TGGCAGTACGGAGCCGTCGCTGCGAACGGTTCGCCCGGCACCGGCAACGAGGTCCAGATGGTGGAGCGCGCGGATGGATCGATCCTGCTGAACTCGCGGCAGTTCTCCGGCGGCGGCTGGCGGAAGACCGCGACGTCGCAGGATGGAGGCGCGACATGGTCGCCTCTTGCGAACGACGACGAGCTGCCCGATCCCTCGTGCATGGCCGGGCTCGTCGCGCTGACGGATCCGGTCGACGGCTTCGATCAGTCGCGCATCGTGTTCAGCGGTCCGAACAGCACGTCGTCGCGCTCGAATGGACACGCCTGGCTCTCGACGGACGGCGGGGCGACGTGGCCGATCCGCAAGCGGATCTACGCGGGAGCATTCGCATACAGCCTTCCGGTGGCGGTCGATTGCGACCGTTTCGGCGTCTTCTTCGAGAAGGACGGCTACACGCGGATCACGCTCGCATTCGTGGACTACACGGACTTCACGGATGGCGCGGACGATTTCACGGACGAGGGGTCCTGCGTCGCCACGCCGTGTGCGGCGGACGTCGACGGCTCGGGTGAGGTCGATGCGGCGGATCTTTCGTCGCTCCTCGGCGACTGGGGAGCGGTGAAGAGCGCATTCGACATCGACGGCGACGGTTCGGTGGGAGCGTCGGACCTGTCGGTGCTGCTGGGCGCATGGGGTCCGTGCGCCCGCTGACGTCAAGTCCATGTGCACGGCATATGCCACGGAGAGCATGGCACAGGGCGGCATGTGCCGTGCACGCGCGCATGCAGCGTGCAAGCGCCTGCTGGTGCGGGGCTTCCGTCTGGCGCTGCATGGTGCACGGCATATGCCATGGTGTGCCTGGCACTGCATGGCACGTGCCGTGCACTGGCCGCACCCGCACTGGACCCACCGGATGGGATACTCGCGGCATGATGCGTGCTCCGTTCACCTCCATTCTCTCCCTCCTCGTCGCCGGATCCTCGATCTCGTGCGGGCGGGTCGCACTCGGTGCGGACCTCGTACCTCCGGAAGTCGCACCTCCGACGGTCGCGGCACCCGTGGTCAAGACGACGAAGGCGGCCGTCTCCCCGGCCGTCTCCCCGGCTGTCGACGTCTTCGTCGGCGGCGAAGGTGGATATCCCGTCTATCGCATCCCGTCGATCGTTCGGCTTGAGCATGGCGCGTCGGAGCCACGGCTTCTCGCCTTCGCCGAGGCGCGCGGCAGCTACGCCGACGTCGGCGAGAACGACCTCGTCCTGCGCGTTTCCGATGACGACGGACGCACCTGGCAGCCGCAGCGCGTGATCGCGGAGATCGCCGGACGCTCGCTCAACAACCCGTGCGCGGTCGAGGTGCGCGCGGGCGCGCGCGCCGGCCGCGTGATCCTCATGTTCCAGTCGTATCCGAAGGATCGGAACGAGACGATGGTGGTCGAGGGATTCGGCGTCTCGGCCGACGCGCCGGACGACCTCGTCTGCCGCACCTACGTCGTCCACTCGGACGACCGAGGCGCGACGTGGAGTCTGCCGCGCGAGATCACGCGCGAGGTGAAGCGCCCGACGCGCGCGACGAGCACCGCGACCGGACCCGGCATCGGCATCGAGCTCGCCCGTGGCGCGCATCGCGGCCGCATCCTCATGCCGTTCAACGAAGGTCCGTTCGACCGATGGAAGGTCTACGCGGCGATCAGCGACGACGGCGGCGACACGTGGCGATGCGGCGAGACCGCGCCCGATGGCGCGGCCGGCGTCGCGAACGAGGTGCAGATGTTCGAGCGCGAGGATGGGGCCGTCGTCCTGAACGCGCGGCAGCATCTCGGCGCGAAGCGTCGGAAGAGCGCCGTCTCGACCGATGGCGGCGAGTCGTGGAGCACGCTTGTCGACGAACCGAATCTCGACGAACCGCAGTGCATGGGCGGCGTGGTGACGGCCGACGGCGCGACGGTCTTCCACACCGGCCCCGACAGCGAGTCGCGCCGCGCGCTCGGGACGCTCTGGATCTCGCGCGATGGCGGCCGAACGTGGCCCGCGCCGGGTTCGGTCGACCGCATGCTCATCGAGCCCGAGGGCTTCGCCTACAGCGTTCCGGTGCTCCTCTCGGGTGGCGAGATCGGCATCCTCTACGAGGGCGCGGGCTACCGGCGCATCGTGATGCGGCGCGTCGTCGTTCCGG
>JBIIYI010000220.1:0-5392 GCA_044346895.1 Phycisphaerales bacterium | reverse complement strand
CGCCGCTCTTCGTGCGCGGCTTCAAGCCGTCGCGGGTGATCCGGCGCGCCTCGGTCGGTGCGATGCCGGCGGATCGCGGCGAGCGGGAGCGGCTGATCGCGACGAGCGCGGCCGAGGCGCTCAAGGATGGCGCGGTCGATGTCATCGCCGCATGCAGTGCGCGAGAGTTCTTTTCGTCGATGGTGATCCTCGCGAGCGGCGACGATCCCGCGTGGACCGCGGCGGCCGCGCTCGCGGCGGGGCGCGGCGCTCCGATCCACTGGACGAGCGACGACTTCGGACGCGTGAACGACAAGATCAACGCGACCACCTTCGCTCGGCTCGCGAACGAGCTCGAGCGCGCGGCCGATCGCACCGGGCTGCCGTGGAAGGGTCTCGGCGACGCGATCGACGCGTTCGCGATCTGCCGCGAGATCGGCTGGAAGTGCGACCCGAATCTCCCTGAAGGTCTGCGCGTCAACATTCCGAGTGGGCCGTTTCCGACGGCACCCGGACAGCCGGTCGCGACGCTCAACACGCTCGGCAGGCACGCCGACGGCATCTGGTGGGCGGTCGGTTCCGGCATCGTCGGAAGCGAGGCGCGCAGCGCGTACGTCGCGATGGCCTCGCTCTTCGCGCCGCGCGAGAGCGCGTGGATGTTCCACACCTACGACGCGGGGCCGGGATGGAACGACTACGACACCGCCGCCGCCGTCGCGCCGCTCGAGGCCCAAGGGCTCGTCGTCCAGTCCTGGGGGCGCGATCAGTCGACGCTCGACGGATGGCGCCGCATCCTGATGGGCGGTTTCGGGTCGGACGTCCTCTTCGTCAACTCGCATGGCGTCGCGTCGCAGTTCGGTCTCGCCGCGGGCGGCACGGCGACCGCGCGCGACGTGCCGGTGTTCGACCGGCCCGCGATGGTGCACTTCCTCCATTCGTTCAGCCTCGAGTTTCCGGCGAACGAGGATTGCGTCGGCGGAGCGTTCCTCGACGCGGGCGCCTACGCGTACTTCGGGTCGGTGTACGAGCCGCTCCTGATGGCGTTCGTGCCGCCTTCGCTCGTGGCGCAGCGCGCGGAGGCGCTGATTCCCTTCGCGATGGCGGCGCGGCAGTTCGAGGGTGCGCTCGCCCGTCCCTGGCGCACGATGAGCTACGGTGATCCACTCGCGCTGCTCGCGTCGAAGGCGCGGATCGGCGCGAAGCGCGTTCCTCCGCCCGAGGACACCGCGGCGTCCCTGCGCGACGAGGCGGTCTACACGCTGAAGGGTTGGAAGGAGTCGAAGGATCCGAAGGCGCTCGCCGAGGCGATGCGCGCGCTGGAACTCGCGGGCGAGGACGAGCGGGTGCGGCAGGCGTGGAAGATCGCCGTGTCGACCGATGGCGCGCGCGAGGCGGCGCCGTACGCGCTCGGCGCGCTCTTCCGCGCGCGCGACCTCGATGGCTACGCGGTCGCGTACGCGATGACCGCGAAGCCGAGCAGGGTCGCGCGGCAGATGCTCTGGCAGCTGGCGGTGCCGAGACTTGGCCTCGTCACCGATCCGCGGGTGGTGGCGCTCCTCGCGCGCGATCCGCGCGGCCCGGATCCGTCGGTCGACCTCATGACGCTTCGGCCGACGGGGCTGCGGCTGCTTGGTTCGGATGGATGGCGCGCGGCGGTCGATCGACTCGCACGCGAGACGACCAACGGCGATCTGCGCCGTCAGATCGAATCAGCGCGGTGAAGTGGGTGAGGCGGGGGAGACCGGCGGCGTGGGCTTTTCGGGCGTGGGCCTTTCGGGCGTGGGCCTTTCGGGCGTGGGCCTTTCGGGCGTGGGCGTCTCGGGCTTCGCCTGCGGCTTCGGGCGGCGCGTGAGCGTGTCGCGCGCGCGGATGATCGTGTCGGCCGGATCCGGTTCGCAGCCTTCCGCGGTCTTCAACGCGGTCTTCAACGCGTCCTTCGCCGCAACCCCCGCCGCGCCCGCACCGTCGCGTGCATCGTTCGCCGTGCCGCCCGCGGGCGTATCTTCCGCCGCGAGAGCCGACTTCACCTCGGTCGCGACCGCGCAGGCGAGACCCGCGAGACCCTGCGGAGTCGGATGCAGTTCGTCGCGCTGGAGAAGCGGTGCCTCGCGCGTCGAGACGAGGCGGTCCGCGCCGATCTCGAGCGCACCTTCCTCCATCAACTGACGCTGCATCCGCGCGAGCGGCACGACGCGGACGTTCGTACGCTCCTTCGCCCACGCTCGGAAGCGTTCGTTCGCCTTCGCGAGCGTGTCGGGCGCGGGCATCTGCCGCGCGGAGAGCATCTTGCCCACCGCGCGCGACATGTCCGGAATGTCGCCGACGACGATCGGTGCGTCGAACGCGGCGAGCTCCGCCAATCCTCTCTCGAGCTTCGTCAGCCGATCCGCCTCCGACTGGAGCCTTCCGCCGTCGGGCGCGTCGTCGCCGTAGCAGTACCAGAAGAGGAAGTCGAGGGCGACGACGCAGTCGGGATTGAAGTCGCGCGCACGCTTCGCGGCCTTCGCGCCGTTTGCGACCGGCGAGAGGAAGAAGAATCCGCTCGATGCATCGGTGGTCACGATCGCGAGATCGGGACACGCGAGCTTGAGCATGTCGGCGAGCCGGAACGAGCCGCCGTAGTCGCCGTCCGCGCGCGTCTCGCGCCAGGAGCAGCCGAAGCCGGCGGAGGCGCTCGCGCCGATCACCGCGATGCGGACGGGTTTCGCGGTCGTCGCGTTCGCATCCTGCGCCCACGCGGCGGCGTGGAGAAGGAGCGAGATCGCGAGCGCGGCGATGTGTGCGAAGCGGGGAAGGCGCATGACGACACGATACGGCGGCGAAACCCCGCCGATCGAGCGACGATGCGCGAAGCGCACGCGATTTCCGTCCCGCGCGGCGCGCGAATTCCGTCCCCGCGCGGAACGCGATTTCCGTCCTCGCGCGGCGCTCGGTTTCAGAGCCCGAGCGCGCGGGCCATCGTCGACCCGAGGTCGGCGGGGCTTTCGGCGACGGCGATGCCGCAGGCCTTGAGCGCCTCGATCTTCGCCTGCGCGGTGTCGTCGGCGCCGCCGATGATCGCGCCCGCGTGACCCATGCGCTTTCCCTTCGGAGCGGTGCGGCCGGCGATGAAGCCGGCGACCGGCTTCTTCATGTTCGCCTTGATCCACTTGGCGGCTTCGACCTCGTCGGTGCCGCCGATTTCGCCGATCATCACGACGCCGTCGGTGTCGGGGTCGTTGTTGAAGAGTTCAAGCGCCTCGATGAAGCCGAGGCCGCGCACGGGGTCGCCGCCGATGCCGACGCAGGTCGACTGGCCGATGCCGCGCTGGGAGGTCTGCCACACCGCCTCGTAGGTGAGCGTGCCCGAGCGGCTGACGATGCCGACGGCCCGGTGACTCGTGGCGTCAAGACGATGCGTGTGGATGTAGCCCGGCATGATGCCGATCTTGCAGCCGCCTTCGAACTTCGCGGTCGGGCCTTCGCCCGAGATGCGCTTCGCCGGCGTGATGATGCCCGGGCAGTTCGGGCCGATGAGCGTCGACTTCGGATAGGCCTTCAGCGCTTCCTTGACGCGCACCATGTCGAGCACCGGGACGCCCTCGGTGATCGCGCAGATCACGCGGATCCCGGCGTCGGCCGCCTCGAGGATCGCGTCGGCGGCGCCCGCAGGCGGCACGAAGATCATCGTGGCATCGGCGCCAGTCGCCTTCACGGCCTGCAGGACCGTGTCGAAGATCGGGAGGCCGTTCGCGTCCTTCTGGCCGCCCTTGCCGGGAGTGACGCCGCCGACCATCCGGGTGCCGTAGTCGAAGCAGCCCTTCGTGTGCGAGGCGCCCGCGCTGCCGGTGATGCCCTGGCAGATGACTTTCGTGTTTCCGTCGACAAGGATGGCCATAGGGGGGGAGAGGATAGCGGATCGCGGGATCGGTCGGGAAGGCCGGAAAACCCTCGGACGGCCCGAGGTATCCGCGCGAGGCCTCGAAAACCGACGTCCCGCTACACTCGCGCGCCTCATGGCCACCAAGACCGCGAAGTCGAAGCCCGCCCCGAAGACTGCAGCGAAATCGGCATCGAAGCGGGCGGCGAGGAAGCCCCTCACCTACGCCGCCGCGGGCGTCGACATCGACGCGGGCGACGAGGTCGTCGACCGGATCAAGCCGATCGTGAAGCGCACGTATTCGCCGCGCGTCCTCGGCCTGCACGGCGCGTTCGCCGGGATGTTCCGGCTGAACGGTCCGGCGGGATTCGGCTCGCGCAGGATGCGCAGGTACAAGGACCCAGTTCTCGTCGGCTGCACCGACGGCGTCGGCACGAAGGTGATGCTCGCGGCGGAGTTCAGGATCTACGACACCGTCGGCATCGACTGCGTGGCGATGAATGTGAACGACCTGATCGTCCAGGGCGCCGAGCCCTTGTTCTTCCTCGACTATCTCGGCCTCTCGAAGCTCGATCCGACGAACACGACCGCGATGATCGCGGGCGTCGCGAAGGGCTGCGAGATCGCGGGCTGCTCGCTCATCGGCGGCGAATGCGCGGAGATGCCCGACATCTACGCGCCCGGCGACTTCGACGTCGCGGGCTTCTGCGTCGGCGTGATCGAGCATGCGCGCGTCAAGAAGCAGCCGAAGCCGAAGGTCGGCGACATCGTGCTCGGTCTCGCGTCGAGCGGCGTCCACTCGAACGGCTACACGCTCGTCCGGCGGATCGTCGCGGACGCGGGGCTTTCCTACACGAAGAAGTACGCGGAACTCGGCGGGAAGCGCCTCATCGACGTGCTGCTCGAGCCGACGCGCATCTACGCGCGCGAGATCATCGGCATGCTCGACGCGCTCGGCTCGAAGGAGGCCGTTTCCGGCATGGCGCACATCACGGGAGGCGGGCTTCCCGGCAACGTGTGCCGCGCGCTCGGAAGCGACGTCGATGCCGAGATCTTCGCCGACGCGTGGAATCCGCCGGCGATCTTCCCGTTCCTCCAGCAGCACGGCGGCGTCGAGACCGCGGAGATGTTCCGCGTCTTCAACATGGGCATCGGATTCACGGTCATCGTGCGCCCGAAGATGGCCGCGACGGTGATGAAGATCCTGCGGAAACTTGGCGAGAATCCCGTGCCGATCGGCCGGATCGTGAAGGGCAAGGGCGACTGCCGCATGGCGTGAGGGCGTGTGTTCTGAGCTCTCGCTCGCGCTGGCGTGGATTGCGCCAGAGGGAGCCGCCGCAGCGGCGACCGCGAAGAACTTGAGCGCTCGTGCGCGGCTCTTGCCGCGCCCTCGCTCTGGCCGGCCTCGCCGCGTCCGCCGCCTTCGCATGGGACGCGCCAGAGGTCGCCGCCGCAGCGGCAACCGCAAAAGGAACGTGCTCCTACGCCTGCCAGCCGCGGTCGCGCTTCTTCTCGCCCTCGCGTTTCTTCGCGTCGAGGCGCCGTTCCTTCGAG
>JBIIYI010000009.1:0-17045 GCA_044346895.1 Phycisphaerales bacterium | reverse complement strand
GCCATCACAACCGTCCCGATGATCCTGAACTCGACGGCGCGCGGGATCATGCGTCCCGCCGGACAGACGTGGCACTGCGACGTCCTGCAGTACTCCCATTCCGCGCAGCCGCGCTCGAACGTCATCGTGTATGGACTCAAGGCTTTCGACAATCGATCCCAGGGACTCATTGCGCGCGATGGCGCTGCGACCACGCCGGTCGTCTGGAGCGACATCGCCTTCGTGAACTTCTTCGACGAGTTCGCACAGGGAAGCACCCATACGGCCCAGTGGCGTATTTCCACGGACCACATGCTGTTCTGGAACTGCAGCTTCGTGGGCGGCACGTTCCTGATTCGAGGCTACGAGTCTGACGGCATGGAGTTGAACTACAGCAACATCTCCATCCGCGGATGCGTCTTCACGAAGCTCACCGTGGGTTCGAACGTCATCCCGGCCGTCACCGCCGTGAACAACCACTTCATCACGACGCCGGTGTTCGGGTCCGGCGCAACCCTGGGCGATCCGCTCTACCGCGATCCTCTCGCGAACGACTATCGGCCGGGCCCGGGATCCCCGCTTCTCGACCGTCTCGACGAGATCGTCGCGCCCGTCGACAGCGATCTCAAGGTGGTCGCCGAGCCAGCCAACGTCGGCAGCTTCGTCGACTGATCCGCCCGGGTGGGTGCGTCCAGCGAATCGCTCGCCCTGCAGCTGTCTCGACGGCCTGCAGGGCGAGCGCGTTCCCGCGGTGGGGGTGAATTCGCGAACGCGTCAACGTCGACGGCGTAGCGGCTCGTCTCACGCCGTCGGAGCCGGCCAGGATCCGGACGAGCCAGCGCGGGACGCAGGTCATCGAGGATTGTTCAACCGACCACCCGTCGCGGGCCGATAATGAAGAACCTGAATCGTTGAGTACCCCATGCGCGCAGTCCGTCGACTCTTCCAGAACCTTCGATCGAGCGGCCGTCCGGCCTTCCGTGGACGCTCGGCATCGGTTCCGGGAGCGGCCACCCCCACGCTCGAGCGCGCCACCGGGAGGCGCATCCCATGATCGCGACGCTCGCCGGCGCAGCCGATTTCGCAGGAAGCAACAACGTTCATCCGGTCGGGCTTGTGGCGGTTTCCGTCGCGTGCGCGCTGATGTTCGGCGTGAAGCGGATCTATGCGCCGGCGGTGCTTCTCGGCCTCGCCTCGGTGATGCCGTCGGCGCAGCGCATCGTGATCGCAGGCGCTGATTTCAACTTCGTTCGGCTCGTGGTGCTCTGTGGCGTGGTTCGCCTCCTCGTTCGAGGCGACTGGGCTTGGGTGCGTTGGGGATGGATCGACGCGTTCGTTGGGCTCGGAGCATTGTTCCGCACGCTCTGTAGCGGCAGCATCCGGGGCGTGCCAGCCGACTTCGTGACCGCGATCGGCGCGAACTTCGAGATGGTCGGCGCATATCTCATCGTCCGAAGTTGCATTCGAAGTCCCGACGAGGTCCGCACGCTTGCGAAGACGGCTGCGTACCTCGCGGCACTCGTGGTGCCTTTCTTCCTCGTCGAGCGGCTGACCGGCCGGAATCCATTCGCCGTGTTCGGCGGCATCCCCGAGATCACCAACGTTCGTCAGGGGAAGATCCGTTGTCGCGGCGCGTTCAATCATCCGATCCTCGCGGGCTGCTTTTTCGTCGCGTGGATCCCGATCTGGATGGGAATGTGCTTCGGAGGCGTTCGTCGGGAGCGGATGGCCGCCATCGTCGGCATCGCGAGCGCATTCCTCATCGTCTTCAGCTGCGCATCGAGTACGCCGGTCGTCGCACTGCTGCTCGGCTTCGCCGTCTGGGGGATCTATCCGCTCAGAGCCCATCTGCGGTTCGTCTATCTCTCCATGATCGGAGCGGGATTCGTGCTCCACTTCGTCATGACGAAGCCTGTCTGGCACCTCATCTCGCGCATCGATCTCGTAGGTGGAAGCACCGGGGCCCATCGATACCGCTTGATCGACGCCGCCATCCGTCGATTCTCGGAATGGTGGTTCATGGGCACGCCGACCACCGCGCACTGGGGATGGGGGCTCTTCGACGTGACGAACCAGTTCGTGATCGAGGGAATCCGGGGAGGGGTTTGGGCGCTGATCTCGATCTGCGGCGTGTTCGTCGCGGCATACGCCGCGGTCGGTGTTCGACTCCGATCCTGTGCGGCGGCCCGTGCGGTCCTCTCGAGTGCCCGACGCCTTCGTGAGGAGCGCGAAATCGCTCGCGAAGAACTCCTCTATTTCGGGGTTGGGGCGGCCATGTGTGCGCAGATGGCGGTGTTCCTCGCGGTGAGTTACTTCGGGCAGACGCTGGTGGTCTGGCAGTCTCTCATGGCGATCGCGGCGTGTGTCGCGCAGTTCCCAGTGCCGGCGGCGGCGAGGATCCGCTCCACGGGCCCGCAGCAGTCCGCACCGCTCCCGGCTGCTTTCGGGCGGCGGCGCCTGCTCGCGGTTGAGCCGTTGCCAACCATTCCCGGAGGTGGGCGATGACGAGGATGTCGGCAGGACGAGGCGAACAGCCCATTCCGGATCGCGCGGAGCAATCAGGCGAGCGTCCCGTTCAGATGCTCCTGCTCGCGGGCTCGGTGCGGACTTCCCGCGTGGCTGTACTCGCCAACCAGATCGGACTCCCGCTCGGGGTGTTCCCCATCGATGGAACGAACAGCATTCTGTCCTGGTGGTTCGGCGCGATCGCCGCGTCCTCGCCGAGGGCGTCCGTCTCAGTCGCCATCTCCGATCCATCGGAGCGTCAGTTCTTCGAGCGCATCGCCCAGGAGTCCGTGCAGGCGGGTGGATTCTCCGTCTGGATCGATCGAAACCAACACCGGGGTGCAGGCGGAACGGTTCGCGACTTCGTCGAGGATCGCGGATTCGGCACGCCTGCCGATGGTCTGCTGATCGCAGAGTGCTCGACATTCGGCGACTTCGATCTCAGGGGGTTTCTCGCATCGATCGTCCCCGAGGCGGAGGCGACGGTTCTGGCGGGCGCGGACGGCGCTCCGTGCGGTGTGATGCACGTTTCCGAACGGGCCCTGCGGCGAATCCCGGCGATCGGCTACTTCGACCTCAAGGAGCAGCTTCTGCCGGCGATCGCGTCGGCGGGAGGGATGGTTCCGGTCGTGCGTTCGGAAGCGGCCTCGTTCCGCATCAGCGACCGTCGGAGTTATCTCGCGCTTCTCGGCGCCCGTCATGCCCGTGGATTGAAGATGGTCTCCGAGCAGGCATCGGTCGATGCGAGCGCATCCATCGAGGGGATGACGCTGCTGGCTCGAGGATCGGTCGTGCGGGAGCGTGCGATCGTGTCGGGATCGGTGGTCATGCAGGGGGCGGACATCGGGGCCGGCGCGATCGTGGCGCGCTCCGTCGTCCCGCCTGGCGCACGAGTGCCTGCCGGAGCCCGCATCATCGACGAGGTCTACGCATCGCTCTCTTCCGACGGGAGGGGTGAGTCATGAATCAGGTGCGCCAATGGAGCAGGCGCGATCTGTGGGCGCTCGTCGCGCTCCTGATGACGAGCATCGCGGCGTTCCTTCCGGCATGGAAGGAGCTCGTGACGGAGATCCTCCGTCGCGAGGACAACGGCTACATCCTGATCGTGCCGTTCGTCGCGGGATATCTTGCATGGATCCGTCGGTCGAGATTCCGCTACATCCGACGGCGACCTAGCCTTTCGGGGGTATCGCTCATCGTTCTTGCGGCACTGCTCGGCTGGTACGGCTCGGAGACGGACACGCGCGTCGCGACCCATCTGTCGGCGATCCTCGCGCTCGTCGCGTGCTTCGTCGTGCTGATGGGCTTCGCCGTGCTGAAGCAGATGGCGCCGGTGTTTCTCGCTTTGCTGTTCCTGATTCCGGTTCCCGGCGAGATCCGCCGCGCGATCGCCGGTCCGCTGCAGCATCTCGCGGTCATCGTCACGCACGACGTGCTCTCGCTCGTCGGGGTCCCGAGCGAACGCGAGGGCATCCGGATCCTCATCGACCAGAAGGAGATCCTGGTCGGCGAGGCCTGCGACGGCATGCGCATGGTCTTCGCGCTCGCGCTGACCTTCTTCGCCTTCGTCTTCAGCATTCCCCTGCGGACGCAGGCGCGGGTCGTCCTGCTCCTCGCGAGCCCGTTCGTCGCGCTCCTCTGCAATCTCGTCCGTCTCGTCGCCACGGGCTTCGCGTACGCGTTCTCGACCACGCAGTTCGCCGAGGAGCTGCACGACGTCGCCGGCTGGCTCATGCTGCCGCTTGCGATCGTCCTGCTCCAGGGCATCGTGCGATTCATGCGCTGGCTCGACCTTCCGGTCTACACATGGAGGTTCCTCCAGGCATGAGCTCACGCATCGCACGTGTCCGAAGGCTTCACCGACTGAACGCGATCGCCCCGGCTTGCGCGATCGTCGCGTTCCTCCTGCTGGCGGTGCTGCAGGGCTGGGGGGGATCGAGCGTGGATCGCGCGGAGGCCGACCGTCGGGTCGAGCTGGTCGGGGCGCGCGTCGCGGCCATTCCGTACCGACTCGGCGACTGGGTGGGCCGCGACATCGAGCTGCCCGCCGCCGCCCTCGAGATCCTGCACTCCTCCGCCGCGGTCTCCCGAAGCTACTCCAACCTCCGGACCGGGGATCAGGCGCGGCTTGCCATCGTCTTCTGCGGCGACGTCCGCGACATGCTCGGCCACCATCCACCGGCCTGCTATCCCTCCTCCGGATGGAGCGCCGCGCGGGCGAGTGGCGACCTGCCGGGCGGCGCCACGCTGCAGCTGATGCTGCACGGCCGCGAGGTTGGCGCAAACGTCTTCCGCTTCGAGAAGCCCGACAAGGCCGGGGTCGACCGTCGGATCACGATCGTGGGTTTCTTCACACTGCCGGGGGTCGGAATGACTCCGGATCCGGATGTCGTCCGCAGCAGGTCCACGCGCCGGACGGTGTCCGCGCGGGGCGCGGGCCAGGTCCAGGTGCTGTTCGATGGATTTCCTGATCTGGAACGGGTGAGCGCGGTCGCCGCCGACCTGCTCGAATCGATCCCCGCATCGACTTTCGAGATGTTGATCAGCGATCGAGCCGATGAAGGGGACCGAGGGACCGGGAACGTCTCGTCGTCGACGCGCATCGACGGCGACGTGGAGTCCTCGCCGGAGGCCGATGGGCCGTCCAGGGTGACAGAAGGCACAGCCGGAGGCGAACCGTGAGCGAGATCGATCCATCGAAGTCCATCGAGCAGTTCGGCGCCGTGGCGTCCTCGGCGCAGGCGGGAGAACCGATGGCTGCTCCGCCCGCGGCCAATCCACTGCATCTCGTGCAGGATCGGCTCCAGAACCGGTGGAAGTGGGTCTTCATCACGGGCATCGTGCTGGGACCGCTTCTCGCCATCATCGCGTACCGGCTGGCGCCCGTGCGTTGGGCTGCCGTGGGATACGTGCAGCTGACGTCGGAGCTGAAGCCGCTCGTCGATCAGACGATGGATACCGAACGCATCGACGACTTCGGCGGGTTCATCGCCACCCGCGCCACGCTGATGCGCAGCGACCGCGTGCTCGAGGCCGTGGTCCGGACCATCCGCAGCGGCAAGCCCTCGGCCTCGGCATCGATGCTGGCGGGGCGGGATCCGCAGGCGGACATCGCGCTGCTCCAGTCGGTGATCGGGAGTTCCGGCGACGAGGCCGAGGCCGTCGGCTTCCTCCGCTCCGGACTCATGGCGACCGTCCCGAAGGGGTCGAACTTCATCGAAGTGAAGTTCGAGTCGTCGAACCCGGCGCTCCCCGCGGCGGTGGTCAACCTCGTGCTCGACAGCTTCATGACCATCTACGGCCCGGACGCGGAGACCGAGCACACCGAGCAGATGGCGAAGATCCGCAGTCTGGCGACCCAGGTCCGCCTGCGACTCGAGAAGTTCGAGGAGGATCGCATGGCGGCCGTGAAGGACTCGGAGTTCTTCTCGCCCGACATGGACTCCCTCATCCAGGCGCGGCAGGAGAAGATCCAGGTGCTCGATGCGCGCATGGAGTCGATCGCCTCGCAGCAGAAGAAGATCGAGCGCCAGTACACGGAGCGCATGATCGCCCGTGGCGAGGAGCCCGGCGCCGTTCCTCCGGGGGCGATGTTCGAACCGACCACCTTCGAACTCGAGAAGATCGATCCGCGCCTCGTGAGCATCCGCCAGCAGATCGAGGACCAGTCGGTGCTTCTGGCGCTCGCGCGCGAGAAGTACCGTCCCGAGCATCCGGCGCTCCAGAGGATCGCCGTCGAGCTCTCGACCAAGGAGAGCCTCCTCCGCGCCGCCCGCGAGGGCGCGCTGCGCAGCTGGCGCGAGGGCGTCGGCAGCACGCAGAGCTTCGGCGCGCTCGAGCGCGAGAAGCAGGAGGTCGCGGCGGAGAAGCGCCTTGTCGGCGAGGGCATCGAGCGTGCGAATCAGGTCGCGATGCGGCTGGTCAAGATCGACCGCGACATCGCCGCGGAGCAGGCGGAGCTCGGTCGGCTCGGTGAGCGGCTTCGCGAACTCGATCGCGAGGCGGAGAGCATCCGGCGCGGTCGCGTGACCATCGTCGAGGGCGCGTCGCGCCGTGGCGCTCCCGAGAGCGACAAGCGCATGCAGCTCGCGGCCGTTGCGCTCGGCGGGGGATTCATCGCGTCGTTCGCGGCGTTCTTCCTGCTCGGGTCGGTCGATCCGAAGGCCTACCGCGTGGCGCAACTGCAGCGCGACGCGAAGGTGGGGCGCTGGCTGGGGGTCGTGCCGGACATGTCAGGCGTGGCGACCGACCCTGCCGCGAAGGAACTCGCGTCGAACTGCGTGCACCGCATACGCAACAAGATCGAGGCCCGCCGTCAGGACGTGGGTGCGGGCTACGCGATCATGGTCACGAGCCCGTTCCAGGGCGACGGCAAGACGACCGTCGCGGTGGCGGTGGCGTGGAGCTACGCGGAAAGCGGGCACCGCACGGTGCTCGTCGACTGCGACTTCATCGGCCGCGCGCTGAGCCATCAGTTCAAGCACCTGCACTCGCCGGGCGTCTGCGAGGTCCTCCGTCGCGGATCGCTCGGAAGCGAGGTCGTGCGCATCGAGGAGAACCTCTCGCTGCTCCCGGTCGGTGCGGATCTGGCGTTCTCCGCGAGCAATCTGCAGATCGGTTCGCTGCGACGGCTCATCCGGACGCTGCGCGACCAGTTCGACGTCATCATCATCGACAGCGGTCCGGTGACGGCCAGCGTCGAGGCGATTCCGGTCGCATCCAGCTGCGACGGCGCCGTGATGGTCATCCGCCGCGGACGGTCGAGGTCGCGGCTGCCGGAGTCGGTGAAGGAACTCACCGACACGGGGATCGACTACCTCGGTCTCGTGCTCAACTACGCCGATGCGGACGACTGCCGACGCTACGGATCGATCTCGAAGATGTCCGTGGAGGTCGCGCGCGCACTCGCCGAGTCATCCGCGCCCGCCACGCCGCATCCGCTGCTGGGTGCCGGTCGCGGAGGCGCATCGTCGTGAACGCCACCGCGGTTGGGGGGCGGATCCGCGCTCGACGGGCTTGCGTGATCACGGTTTGACGGGACGAATGCAAGGTTGAGAAGATGAGTAGCACCGAACGCGCCATGTCCGAAGCCTCCGTCGCTCCATCGGCGCAGGACGCGTCTCCGAGGCTCTGGGGGCTCGACTGCGCCGCGCTCCACGACGCCTACTGGTCCTCGCACGGAGTCGCATGCGTCCGGCTGGGGAGCGGAATCGCGCCGCAGGAGGGAGCCGACCTCTACCTCCTGCTCGAGGAGGGACAGGCGGCGATCTTCGACCTCCGTCGCATCGCGGAAAGCCTGCTCTGGAACCAGGCGCACCTGACGCGCATGCGCATCGTGGATCCCGCGGCATCGTCGTATTCGGAGCGTGTCGTCACGGACGCGCGAGGGAGTGCGGTGAAGATCGAGCGTCGGTACGGCGCCGACCGGACGAGCGTCGGGCAGGTCCTGCTCGGGACGCGACGCGAGGACGCGCTCGACTGGGCGAGGTCGACGAAGCCGGCGGAGGCGTTCGCGCAGATGCGTCGCCGCGGGCGTCTCAGGACGGATGCGACCGAATGTGCGGGCGAGCGGTTCGACCTCACGCGCTCCGAGTCCCGGGAGGCCCTCGTTCGAAGCCTCGTGCGCGATTGGGCGCACCCGGACCATGTGATCCACGGCGTCGAGAGGATCGACGAGGGGATCTTCGGGCCCGCAGGCACTTCCGCCGGAAGCGCGTCGAGTTGGATCTCCCCGGTCTGGATCGGCGCGGGACCGCATGAGCGGTCGGTCCTCATCGGTCCATCGGTGTGCTGGGATTCGGTCGAGGTCGAACCCGCGGCGATCCGGCCGATCGAGGAACTCTTCTCGGAGGATCGCGAGTCCGAATCCGGGACGACGAGCGAGCCATCCGGCTGGTATGCGCCCTTCAAGCGCGGCATCGACGTGCTCGGGAGCGCGTTCGTCCTCGTCGCGTTCGCGCCCGTACTCCTCCTTTGCGCGGTCGCGATCGTGATCGACGACGGGTTCCCGATCTTCTTCGGGCACAAGCGGCAGACGAGGGGTGGGGCGACCTTCCGCTGCTGGAAGTTCCGCACGATGCGTCGGAACGCGGAGGCGCTGGTCGCCGAACTCCGGAAGCAGAATCTCTGCGACGGCCCGCAGGTCAACATCAAGGACGATCCGCGCGTCACGCGCGTCGGCAAGTACCTGCGGAAGCTCCAGCTCGACGAGTTCCCGCAGTTCTGGAACGTGCTGATCGGCGACATGAGCATCGTGGGGCCGAGGCCGAGTCCCGACAACGAGAATCAGTTCTGTCCGGCCTGGCGCGAGACGCGGCTGTCGGTGCGGCCCGGCATCACGGGAAACTGGCAGGTCAAGCGCACGCGCGCGGAAGGAAAGGACTTCCAGGAGTGGATCCAGTACGACATCGAGTACGTGGAGCGGATGAGCCCGCTCTTCGATCTCTGGCTCTGTATCCTGACCGTTGTCAACATCATCCGTCGTCGTTGATTTCCCGAGGACGACCCGACAGCCCGGCCGAGCGGCATCCATCTTCGCCAAGGAACTCACCGTGAATCGACGAACAAAGCGCAGGATCATCCTTTCCGCCAGCGTGCTCGGAACGCTCGCGGCGCTGGTTGCGGGAGGTTTGGTCGGACGCTCGTTGTATCGCGAGTCGCAGATCGTCCAGAACCGCAAGATCGGGCTGGAGCGCTTCGCGGCGGGACAGTTCCGGGAGTCCCTTGCGCCTCTCTCGATCGCCTCGCGCGGCGGCACCGACCTCGAGGTGCTGCTTGCGCTCGCGCGCGCCCGCCTGAACGTGAGCGAGCAGGGGCTCCGCCACGTCAAGATCGCCCTCGGCATGTTCGCGAAGGCCGAATCGCTCGAACCCGGCAATCGCGTCGCCCTCGACGGGCAGCTCGAGTGCGCGATCCAGCTCGGATACGTGGATCAGATCGTCGCGATCGCGGAGCGCATCATCGCGCTCGATCCGGGCGCCGTGCGCGCACGGGAGGCCGTTCTCGAGGTCCGCGCCGCGCAGGGGCGATGGGCCGACGCGATCGCCGCCGCCGAGGAGTTGCAGCGCCTCGAGCCCGCGAACGTCCGCTGGCGCGCCGTGCACATGCAGTGCCTGGCGTCTTCCGGCGCCGACGCGGAGGGCCGGCTCGCGCTCGTCGATCGCTGGATCGCGGAGTCGGGCACGAGCGCCGGTCTCGCGCTCCTCCGCGCGGACGTGCTCCGCGCGTCGGGTCGGATCCCCGACGCACGCGCCATCTACTCGGAACTCGCGGATCGCGGAGTCTCGGAGCCGCGGTTGCTCTCCGCACTCCTCGAGGGCCTCGAGGCGACGGGGCAGTCCGAGCGGATCGACCAGGCGATCGCCGCCAGCGCACCGCAACTTCCCGATCCGAGCGACGTGGTCAGGATCGAGGGCGAGCGGCTCCTGTCGGCGGGTCGGATCACGGAGTTGCGCGCGCGCCTCGCCAGCGTGGATCTCAAGGATCCGGAGATCGTTCGGTTGAAGGCTGCAACCGAGTATCTCGTCGGCGAGTTCGAGGCCGCGCGACGGATCGTGGAGGCGGCCGGACTTCCGGAGGATCGGGCCAACGATCTCCTCCGGGCGATTCCGATCGCGCTCGGAGACGGGACCCGTCGAGCCCGTGTCGAGGCGATCGAGGGCGCGGTGCGTTCGACGCGTCAGGATCCGATCGTCGCCATCATCGTCTCGGATCTCCTGATCGAGGCGGGAGAGTTCGACCTCGCCGTCGGGCTTCTCGTCGATGCATTCGAGCAGTCCGGTCGACGGAGTCAGCCCGTCGGATTGCGTGCCGTCCGCGCGTGCGCGACGCTCGGCCGCGTTCCCGACGCACTCGGCATCGCGCGCGATCTCGGCCTGCGATACCAGTCCGATGGCGCGGTCGCCGCGGCGATCCTCGAGGCGTGGTCGAGCGCCCTGCAGGCTGGCTACGTTCCTTCCCGCGTCTACGGCGCGCTCGGGTCGGATTCGCCGGACAGCCTCCTCGCCTACTGGAGCGACATGGGAAGGCCCCGCGAACTCGCGCCGCTCGTGGCCGAGGTCTTCGCGCGACGAAGGATGTCGGAGCGGGCCGGGGAGATCATCCGGGAGGTGCTCTCGTCGGCGTCCACGGCCGAGCAGGTTCTCGCGATACTTCCGGCGGCCGAGCGAACCTCCGACGCTTTGACCGAGGAGTCACTCGCGCGGGCGGTGTCACTGCCAGCCGGCCCCGGAGCAGCCCTGCAGCTCGCGAACCGACTCGCCATGGCCGGGCAGCGTGCGAGAGCGGTCGAACTGCTCGCAAACGCCTCCGCGCAGGCCGGCGAGCGCGATCGTCGTCGCCTCGACCGGGCGCGGAGATCCCTGGATGCGCCGACGGACGGGAGCGTCGAATGGCTCAAGGCGGAGCTGCGGGACGATCCGGGCATCGACTGCGCTTCGTTCGTCCTCGCGCGCCCCGAAGTCTGGAACGCGGACCCGACGGTCGCCGCCGGGAACGCGGAACTTGTCGAGGCCGCGGTCGGGATTCTCCGCGACGCCATCGGTGCCACCTCGCAGAGGGCGCTCATCGCCGAAGCGACGATGAACATCGTGTTCCATCCGAGCAGCGACGCGCGCATCGCCGCATCGCTCGCGGCGCTCGCCGATGCGGAACGGCGCATGCCGGATTCCGTGAGCGTGCTCGCGACCTTCGCCCGACTCCTCGAGGTGGGATCCGAACCCGATCCCGTTCGTGCCGCGGGTCTGCTCGCGCGCGCCGTGCAGATCCAGCCCGGCAACGCCGAGCTCTATCCCGACCTTGTCAGGTTGCTCCAGCAGACCGGCGATTTCCAGGCCGCCGGCGTCGCCATCGACACCTACGCGCGCCTCATGGCGGATGACAACCGCGCCGCACGCATGGCGGCGAGCATGCGCGAGTCGCAGGGAGACTTCGACGAGGCGGCTGCGCTCCGCGCACAGCTGAGCGGCCGGACGCGCGACGCGATCGACCGTCTGGCGCTGCTGCGTACGAAGATCCGCGCAGGACGGTTGGACGAGGCGGAGGCGGAACTCCGCGAACTCGCGGCCGCGGACGACGCGGGGCTCGCGCGGCGCGAACTGTGCCTGCTGCTCGCCTCGAGCGGCCGCATCGCGGATGCGCGACGCCTCCTCGATGAGAGCGGATCCGGATCGGCGGGGATCGGCGGGGCCGGTTTCCTCGAGGGACTGCGTGCGGAGATCGAGCTTGCCTACGGCGACCTCGCCATCGCGGAGCGGAGCGCGCGTAAGAATCGGGAACTCAAGCCCGGTGCACCCGCCGACCTGCTCCTCGCTCGGGTGCTCGCTGCGGACCGGCGCATCGACGAGGCGCGTGAACTGCTCGTCGCGGCGATCAAGGTGGCGCCGGACGACCCCAACATCCTTCCGATCGCCGCGTCCGTCCTGTCCGGCGACCTGAGCGAGCGTGGACGCGCGGCGTTGCGGACCGCGCTCGAGGCGGCACAGGCCATCCGACCCGATCTGGTCGCCGCAGTTCGTCTGATCGATGGCGCAACCACGGCGGATGGCGTGATCCGGCCCGAACCCGAGGATCTGCGCGCCGCGCGCGAACTCACGGTGCGGTATTCGGGCTCGTCGCTGATCTGGCGGCTTGCGGCACAGTTCTACGCGGCATCGGGTTCGGCGGAGGAGGCCGCGCGACTTGCGCTGCTCGCACTCTCCCGCCTCCCGAACGACGAATCGACCGCGGAACTCGCGGTACTCATGTCGATCGAGGCCGGACGCATCGACGACGCCGCCGCGGCCGCCGCCGCATGGCAGCGCATCGTCGGGGCGAATCTCGTCGCGGCCGACTCGGCGCGCGCGCTCATCGAGATGATCCGACGCGATCCTGCGCGCGGCGCCGCGCTGCTCGAACCACACCTCTCCGCGCTCGTCGCGAGCCCGAATGCGAGCGATGCGCTCGCGCTCGTCGTCTCCTCGAACGTCCTGGCGGGCCGATCCGCGGAACTTCCTTCGAAGCTCAGCGGGCTTCCGCAGGAACGGCGGCGGATGGTCGGTTCGGCGTGGCTCGACGCGGCGCAGGCGCTCGCGCTCGAGGAGACCGTGGCCTCGGTGCGGACCCTCGCCGCGTTCGTCGGCGAGTCGGAGGCGCATGCGTGCGTCGCCGTGCTCGCCCAATGCTGCCGTGATGGATCGAAGGACGCCTGCGCGCTCGCGTCCGAACTGCTCCCGAAACTCGGCGACGGCGGCATCCCGCGCACGCTTCTCGCCGCAGACATCGCGGCGGCGCAGCGCTCCTCGGACGCCGTCGGACTCTACGAGGGGATCTTCCTCGGCGTCGCCGACGGCGCGGCATCCGATCCATCGCGACTCGCGCAACGTCTGGCTGCCGAGCCCGCGCTGCGCGACGCCTTCCGTGCCGATCCGATCGCGATCGCCGCCATGAACAACCTCGCGGACTACCTCATCGCGCGAGGAGACTCGCTCGATCGGGCGGTCGCGCTCGCGCGCTGCGTGACGGCGATCGTGCCCGAGGCCAACGAGGCGAAGGACACGCTGTTCCGCGGACTCCTCGCGACGGGCGCGCTCGTCGAGGCGAAGGCGGTCGCGGCGGCGAATCCGGACCGCCTCTACTCGGCGGTGGAACGGGCGGAGGCCGCGATCGCGGGAAAGAACGCCCTCGAGGCGCGCGCCGCGCTCTCGGATGCGGATGCGATCGCGACGCGGCGCGGGGTCGTTCCGCGCGCGCTCGGCGCCCGTCTGGCCGAGGCGCGACGCGCGATCGAATCACCGGAAGACAACGCAGGAGCATCGTCATGAGCGAACGTCGCGGCATCATCCTCGCGGGCGGGAGCGGAACCCGTCTGCATCCGATCACCAAGGGTCCGAGCAAGCAGCTGCTTCCGGTCTACGACAAGCCGATGATCTACTACCCGCTGAGCACGCTGCTCGTCGCGGGCATCCGCGACATCCTCGTCATCACCACGCCGCACGACGCGCCGATGTTCCACGCGCTGCTCGGCGACGGAAGCGCGTGGGGAATCAACCTGCAGTTCGCCGTGCAGCCGAAGCCCGAGGGCCTGGCGCAGGCGTTCATCATCGGCGAGCGCTTCGTGGGCGGTCGCCCGAGCGCACTCGTCCTCGGCGACAACATCTTCTACGGCACCGAACTGCAGCGCCGCCTCAAGGACATCTCGACGCAGAGGAAGGGGGCGACCGTGTTCGCCTACCGGGTCGCGAATCCCGAGGCGTACGGCGTCGTCGAGTTCGACGCGGAGAAGCGGGCGAAGTCGATCGAGGAGAAGCCGAAGCAGCCGAAGTCGAACTACGCCGTGACCGGTCTCTACTTCTACGACACCGACGTCGTCGAGATCGCGAAGGCCGTGAAGCCATCCTGGCGCGGCGAACTCGAGATCACGAGCGTGAACCAGGCGTATCTCGAACGCGGCGACCTCGAGGTCGAGCTGCTCGGGCGTGGAAGCGCCTGGCTCGACACGGGTACGTTCGACACCCTGCTTCAGGCTGCGCAGTTCGTGCAGACCCTGGAGGCGCGGCAGGGGCTGCGGATCGCCTGTCCGGAGGAGATCTGCTGGCGCAACGGCTGGATCGACGATGCGCAGCTCGAGAAGCTCGGCAACGAGATCGGCAAGAGCCAGTACGGACAGTACCTGCTGCAGATCCTGAAGCAGCGCGATTGAACTCCGGAGCCACGTGCGATGCAGGCGATTCCCACCGATGTGCCCGACGTCGTCGAACTCGTGCCGAAGGTCTTCGGCGACGAGCGCGGGTTCTTCCTCGAGACGTGGAACGACCGCGTCTACCGCGATGCGGGGATCGCATCGACATTCGTCCAGGACAACTGGTCGCGGTCGCGCCGCGGGATCCTGCGCGGACTGCACTACCAGATCCAGCGGCCGCAGGGGAAGCTCGTGCGCGTGACCCGGGGGGCCGTCTACGACGTGGCGGTCGACCTGCGCCGTTCGAGTCCGACCTTCGGCAGGCACGTGGGACGCATCCTCAGCGAGGAGAACAAGCGCGCGCTCTGGATTCCACCGGGCTTCGCGCACGGATTCCTCGTGATCTCGGAGGAGGCCGACTTCGTCTACAAGTGCACGGAGTTCTACGCGCCCGAGCATGACCGCACGCTCGCCTGGAACGACGCGACGGTCGGCATCGCGTGGCCACTCGACGAGGTCGGTGGCGCTTCGGCGGTGCAGCTCTCGGAGAAGGACCGGACGAAGGCCGCGTCCTGGGCGACCGCGGAGACGTTCCCGTGAGCGGCCGCACGGTCCGCCGGGCGCTCGTCACCGGCATGGGCGGGCAGCTCGCGCGCGAACTCGTCGCCCTGACGCCCGAAGGAGTCGAGGTGCGGGCGCTCGGGCTCGAGCAGCTCGACATCTGCGACGGGGATTCCGTCGCACGGGAGGTCCGAGGATTCGCGCCCGACGTCATTCTCAATGCTGCGGCCTACACGGCGGTCGATCTTGCCGAGAAGGAACCCGACGCCGCGAACCGGGTCAATCATCTCGCCGTGGCCCACCTCGCGGAGGCGTCGGTGGCGGCCGGAGGTCGACTCGTGCATGTGTCCACGGACTACGTCTTCGACGGCCTCTCCGCGACGCCGTATGGACCGGACGCGCCGACCGCCCCGGCGTCCGTCTACGGCCGGACGAAGCGCGACGGCGAGATCGCGGCCTTGCGCGCCCCGGACGCGCTCGTGGTGCGAACCGCGTGGGTCTATGCGCCTCACGGGAGGAACTTCGTCGCGACGATGCTGCGCCTCATGCACGAGCGCGACGAGGTGCGCGTCGTCTCGGATCAGATCGGAACCCCGACGAGCGCGACGGGGCTCGCGCGCGCCCTCTGGTCGCTCGTGGGAGCGGGGGCGTCCGGGATCCATCACTGGACCGATGCCGGCGTCGCGAGCTGGTACGACTTCGCCGTCGCGATCCGCGACGAGGCCGCCGCCCTCGGCGCGGAGAAGATCGGCCGTGCGCGCGTGACGCCGATCCGGACGGCCGACTACCCGACGCCGGCGCGTCGCCCGGCCATGAGCCTCCTCGCCAAGGATGCGACCTGGTCCCTCATCGGCCCGGCGCGACACTGGCGGGAGGAGCTCCGTGCGGTGCTCGCGCGGATGGAGTTTCCGGGCCGTTTGGCCGATATCGCAGGGGTTCGTTGAGCGAACTCCGTCCGAAGAGACCAGCATGAGCCAGCACCAGACCATCCTCGTCACCGGCGGCGCCGGCTTCATCGGCGCCAACTTCATCCGACATCGGCTCGCCGAGCGCGCGGGGGAGCGGATCGTGGCGCTCGACGCGCTGACCTACGCGGGCAACCGTGCGAATCTGGCGGGATGCGACGCGGCCCGGCTTGAGTTCGTGCACGGTGACATCCGCGATACGGCGCTCGTCGAGCGGCTCCTGCGCGACCACGCGATCGCGACGATCGTCCACTTCGCGGCCGAGAGCCACGTCGATCGATCGATCTCCGGACCGGACGCCTTCATCGACGCGAACGTCAACGGCACGCACTCGCTGCTGAAGGCCGCGCGCACCGTCTGGCTGGCGGGCAGCGGCATGCCGCATCGGTTCCACCACGTCTCGACCGACGAGGTCTACGGATCGCTCTCGCCGACCGATCCGCCGTTCGCCGAGACGAACCAGTACCAGCCGAACTCGCCGTACTCCGCGAGCAAGGCCGCGAGCGACCACCTCGTCCGCGCGTACCACCACACGTTCCATCTCGACGTGACGACGACGAACTGCTCGAACAACTACGGACCGTTCCAGTTCCCCGAGAAGCTCATTCCGCTGATGATCGTGAACTGCCTGCACGGGAAGCCGCTGCCGATCTACGGCGACGGCATGAACGTGCGCGACTGGCTCCACGTCGACGACCACTGCCGCGGCATCTCCCTCGCGCTCGAGAAGGGGCGCGTTGGCGAGGTCTACAACATCGGCGGCGAGAACGAGCGGCCGAACCTCGAGATCGTGCAGCGCCTGACGGGCGCGATCGACGCCGCGTTCGCGGCGGATGCGACGCTCGCGCGGCGCTTTCCCGATTCGCCGGCCGCGAAGGGGGCGCCGTGCTGGTCGCTCGTGACCTACGTGAAGGATCGCCCCGGCCACGACCGCCGCTACGCGATCGATCCGCGCAAGGCCCGCGCGGAGCTCGGCTACCGTCCGCACGAGACGTTCGAGTCCGGACTCGCGAAGACGATCGCGTGGTATCTCGCGCACGAAGCATGGTGGCGCGCGGTGATGGACGGCTCGTACCGGAACTGGATCGAGACGAACTACGCGGGGCGATAGGGCGAGATCGCCTGCGCAGGGCGACCTTCCGATGCATCAGGTGCGATCCTTGCCGTTCCAATAGCCCAGCGCCTTGAGCAGTGGCCCGCCCCTCCGAAGGCAGACTTCGAGTTCGGCGGCGCTGAGATCGCGCCGCCACCGTCCGACGCTCGAGTCCCCGACCTTGCCGT
Organism: Phycisphaerales bacterium; assembly: GCA_044346895.1. Taxonomy (GTDB): domain Bacteria; phylum Planctomycetota; class Phycisphaerae; order Phycisphaerales; family SM1A02; genus QWPT01. The sequence continues at coordinate 98 of JBIIYI010000009.1, read as the reverse complement.
AGCTCGACATGTTGTTCGGAGTGCGCATGCGCGCCTCGAGCGACTTCGCGTCGTTGTCGCCCTCGAGGCACGCAGGGTCGTACTCCTCGCCGAGGAAG